>JBEKXG010000144.1:0-9198 GCA_049512295.1 Syntrophobacteraceae bacterium | reverse complement strand
TATAGATGGGATCAACTCAAACCGTTGCCACTCTAAAATATGGAATTCGAGTTTTCTCCACTACGATTCTATAATGAATGGACGTAGGACGAAGTATACGCCCAGCAGACCAATTCCTACACCCGCGCACCTCCTGAACCAGAGCCCACCTTCGTGAAATGAGCTGCTCTCTAGAAGCTTTCTTACCTTCGCAGTTGAGCTGCCGGCTAAGGCTATGGGAATGCAGTGCCCAATCCCGAAAAGGACGATAAAAATAACCCCGGTTGCGATCTTCTGCTGAATTGTAATGATGGCCAGTATGGGAGCGATGAACCCGAAAGTGCAAGATCCTGAAAGGACTCCGTATGCCAACCCCAGAAGGAAAGCTCCGAGAAGACCCTTGATCTTCAAGCGGCCAAGGAGACCTCTCGACATTGAGCACCAGGCGATACCCAGCATGTCGAGGGCAACCCAGATGAGAATCGCGCCAACCAGGATTGTCCAGTAAGGCCCGACCTCTCCAAGCATACGGCCAAGAAGGGAGCAGATTATACCTGTCAGGGCGATGGTGATGAATAGACCGATAGTGAAGACTGCTGCATAGTAAGCTGCGTGCCTTGCTTTGAGCACTTTATCCTGGCCCGCCACATACGTTACTATCAGCGGGATCGAAGCCATATGGCATGGGCTCAGCGCCACGCTGATCATCCCCCACGCAAAACAGCCCAGAGCGGCAAGGGCTGTCCCGGTCATCATCCAGGAGTTAACCGTCAACAGAATCTGTTCCAATGGTCACCCCCGGGTTCACAGGTTGGAGTTTGCAGTTTTATTTGAATATTCCGCTTTAACGCCCAATTCTTCCAGTTTTGCCACGATGTCGTCCCTGCTGAGAAAGCCCTGGTGGCGATAAACTTCTTTCCCGTCCTTGTCGTAAAATATCTGGGTTGGTATTGAGCGGATCCCAAACCTTTGCCCCTGTTCCCGGTTTTCCCAAACATCGATGAACACTATGGCAGCTTTGCTCTTGTATTCTTTTTCGAGAGATTCCAGGATTGGGGCCATCATCTTGCAAGGGATGCATTTATGCGCGCCGATATCCACCATGGTTACTATGCCTTTTACCGGCACATCGGGGATAGATGACGATTGTCCGTTAGCAAGGGACAAACCAAAGCCAACACCAAAAATGACCGAGACGACAAGTAAGACAATTCTGTTCATTCCATAACTCCTTCGTTTTACATCTGGCACGTCACATGACAAACGCCGGTGGGGGTCTCGACGGCATAGGGGAAGTATTTCCGCCTGAACCACAAAGCTACATTCACTAAGGCTATCAAAACAGGAACTTCCACAAGTGGTCCGATAACTGCTGCGAAAGCCTGCCCTGAATTGATGCCAAAGACAGCTACGGCCACTGCAATCGCAAGCTCGAAGTTATTCGAGGCAGCCGTAAAGCTCAAGGTTGTGGATTGCTCGTAAGTGGCCCCCACCTTCATCGAGAGGAAAAAGGAAACGAAGAACATAATGACGAAGTAGATACAGAGCGGGATAGCTATCCGAATAACATCGAGGGGCAACTGAATGATATATTCTCCTTTGAGGGAAAACATGACCAGAATGGTAAAAAGCAAGGCTATCAGGGTGATGGGGCTGATTATGGGAATAAACTTCTCCTCATACCATTCCCTGCCTTTGGTCTTGAGCCCCACAAACCTCGATATCATTCCACCTATAAATGGAATACCTAGATAGATGAAGACGCTTTCTGCAATTTGCCGCATGGAAATGTCGACAATAGCCCCTGTAAGGCCAATCCAGCGCGGTACAACGGTGATGAGAACGTAAGCATAAACGGAGAAAAAGAGGACCTGGAAAATTGAATTGAATGCCACAAGCCCGGCGCAATATTCCCTGTCCCCCTCGGCCAGATCATTCCACACGATCACCATGGCGATGCACCGGGCAAGACCGATCAAAATCAAACCCACCATGTATTCGTGGTGACCTGAGAGGAAAGTAATGGCCAGGGCGAACATGAGGATGGGGCCGATAACCCAGTTTTGGACCAGCGAGAGGGCAAGCACCTTAAAGTTTCGAAAGACTTGCCCAAGCTGCTCGTACTTTACCTTGGCGAGTGGCGGGTACATCATGAGAATCAGACCGATTGCGATGGGAATGTTGGTCGTCCCCACCTGAAAATAGTTGATCACATTCCTGATGTTTGGGTAAAGATAGCCTCCCCCGACCCCGATAATCATTCCAAGAAAAATCCAGAGAGTCAGAAAACGATCCAGGAAAGAGAGGCGCCTGGCAATAGGCTGATCCATAAATTTCTCCTTTTTGGTATGCGGCAAAGCAAGTGGTTTGGGCGGAAAAGCGAATATGTGCTCAGATAGCGTCCATCCGGAAACCCCGGGCGAGAACTCCACGCCCCGCGAGGTTTCTGTTCGGAAAGGAGGGATTTTTCGTTCTGGCTAGGAAATCGAGGGCTTGCGCGGAGGCGTACTTGGGTACTGCCTCGCGGAGCGTCGAGATTGATTGACACCGCCAGAGCCTGCCCCGGACTCGATCCGGGGGCGGAAAAGGACCCTTTCCGGACGGAAACTAATTCATTTCTTTGAAAATCCCTCTTCTTCAAGCCACAGACGGATACGTTTCTCGATTTGGTCGCGAACTTCACGGAATTTCAACAATTTTTCTTCTTCCGATCCTTCAACTGCCGCAGGATTATTAAACGCCCAAAAGAGTCTATTGCTGCTTCCCGGAAATGTAGTTGGACAATTTGCTTCGGCTTCGGCACAGACTGTGATCAAATAGGCGAAGCTCATCTTGCCGAGAAACTCCCTGACACTTTTTGAATGTTGGCCGGAGAGATCAATGCCGATCTCCCGCATGACATGCTCAGTATATGGATGGATAACCCCTGGCTTTAATCCCGCGCTATATGCTTCAAAATGCTCGCCCGCATACTTTCGGAGGAACGCCTCCGCCATTTGGCTTCGAGCTGTATTGCCGGTGCATAAGAAAAGAACGCGCTTATCTTCCATGGTCTGTTTCCTTGTTGTTAGTCGAATTGGAAGCCTTCCAGGTATTTGCTGAGTTTTTCCCTGGCGGCGGCACTCAACGCCGGGCAGTCATCGGCCCCTTTCCCGCCATCGGCGGCCTGCGTGGCGAACACCATACAGGTCGGCTGCCCGCACTCACGGCAATTAGTTTTGGGAAGGAGCTTCAGGATTTCGAGCACCTTTGGTCTTGGAGCAGTTTCATAACTGGGCCGGATTTCTCCCCGGCGCTCCCAGGTATCATTGATTTCCTGTTTTAGCCATTCAATGATTTTCTCTCCCTCCTCCTGGTCCCCGAGCGCATTCACGCAGATTTTGTTCGCATAGATCGTGATTAGTCTTCCATGCAGTCTGAAGGAAACCGAAGGAGGGTCCTTGATGTACTGAAAGCCCCCAAGTGCGGAATTGAGATAAGGGATTACGTCACCGATATCCTGGTCAAGATGGGCTATGAGGTGCACGGACTGGGCTTCGGGTCTGCACTCGGGGCGGACGAATTCCTTTGTGTAGCTGTTGAGTAACATGGGACATCTCCTCAATACAGAGACAATCGAACGAAGCTTCTCATTCTTGCAGGAAGGCCTCCCTTACGGCTTCTTTAGCTTTGGTGATGTTATTGTCCAAGCCAGGTTTTGACTTCGGCTTTTGCAGGAACTTTTCCCGCAGACTTGACCCTCCCGTCGACAATAACTGCCGGGGTGCTGAAGACTCCATGTTTCGCTATTTCCTCAATGTCGGTGACATATTCCAGCACGGCATCCGAACCGGTCTCAGAAATAACCTCCTTCACCAGTTTCTCCGTTTCGTGACATTTTCTACAACCGGGACCAAGAACCTGGATCTTCATCTTTCTCTCCTTGTTTGCGTTCGGTCCTGAGACAAATGCCGGCTATTAGATCAGCGCATTGAACAGATACCCGACAATGATGATGCCTGCAGCAACTACACCTGTAAAAACGAGAATGAGCCTCGGCTTAAGTACTTTGCGCAAAATGACCGTCTCAGGAAAAGATATTGCCACCACCGACATCATGAACGCAAGTACCGTTCCCATAGCCGCTCCCTTTTCCATGAGGGCTGATACTACCGGGATGATTCCCGCCGCATTCGAATAGATGGGGATGCCAATAAGAACAGCCACGGGAACAGACCACCATGCCCCCTTGCCCATGATCGAGGCCAGGTAACCCTCCGGCACGTAACCATGAATACCTGCCCCGACTGCAATGCCCAATATGACGTATATCCACACTTTGCCGACAATATCGCGCACAGCTTCGAGACCAAAGTGGATGCGGTCTGCAATACTTTTCCGCTCCTCGTCGTATACGCCGCTCTCACCCACCTGGATTTTATAAACCCAATCTTCGAGATGGCGCTCCATCTTAAGAAGACCAATCGTCCAGCCGGCCAGCATGGCGATGATGAGTCCCGTGCTCATATAAATGGCAGCGATTTTCCATCCAAAGAGCCCGTAGAGCAACACCAATGCGATCTCATTGACCATCGGAGCAGAAATGAGGAATGAAAAAGTAACCCCCAGGGGCACAGAAGCTGTGAGAAAGCCGATGAAAAGGGGTACTGCCGAGCAGGAGCAAAATGGGGTCACTATCCCCAGCATCGCAGCCAGCACATTCCCTGCCGACTCACGTTTGCCGGCGAGGATCTTCCGTGTGCGCTCCGGAGTAAAGAAAGAGCGTATGATTCCTACCCCGAAGACCACCAGAACCAGGAGCATGAGAACTTTGGGCGTGTCGTAAAAGAAAAACTCTATAGAACTTCTGAGATGCTCGATACTCCCGGCGGTTAAATTGTACTTGGACAGGAATTGAACGAAGTGGCCAGCCAGCCAGCCGGCAAAAGGCTCCAGGCCTTTATACAAGAACCACCAGGCCGCCATTATGGGAACCCCTGGCAGTATGTACTTGACGGTCATCATCATGTTGCTCGAAGACGCCGTTGTCTCCAGCGGCACGTGCTCGCCTGTGTTACAGTTACCATCACAGGCACAGCTTTCTCCATGGATTGTTTTCATCTTATTCCCATCGGCCCGGGGCCGCATATTTGTTATCGGGTACCTGTTTACAACTGGAACAATTGCCGTTATCGTTTCCCCCCGGAGAATTGCCCGGCTTCGACCAGCCATTTCTTGACCCTGTCCCTTGAAGGAACGTTCCCCACAGCGACGGCCTTACCGTTAATAAGCAGTGCCGGGGAACCCATAATTCCGTATCGGGCGATCTCCTTAATGTCCGTCACGTGATCGACTCCGGCAGGCAGATTGATCTCCGTGAGCACCTCCATGACCATCTGCGTCAAAGCATGGCATTGAGGACAACCTGTTCCAAGGACCTTTATATCGAGTCCCTGCGGAGCATCTTCCGTGTAGGGTTGCCCGAGAAACTTTCGGAACTCCCTGACAAAGGCTTGGCCATAATCCGCCTCTGCGCCGGCCGGGATGTAGTTGCTCTGTCCCAGGCGATCTAGCATGAAAAAGCGAATCTCATCGTCCGCCTTGTCCGCATGAGTACCAGCCATCTCATCCATGAGTGGCTTAATGCCGATGATACTGACTGCAAATTTTCCTACTTTGATCTGTGTAATATCTTTTTCTGCCATGCTCGATCCTCTGAAGGTTCACTGCATTTCAATATTTCTCCCATCAGCAGGCGTCTACCCTTGCGTATTTGGCCAAATAGACAAGTTAATCTCAAAAAAATGAACTACCTCACAGACGATATCTTAGCCTGGCCGAGCGCCTCGATCTGTTCTTCCAATCTGCGGCCCACGAACTCCTCGACACAACCAAGGAAATTGGCGACACATTTCATCCGCAAGGAGTAGTAAATGTTGGTGCCTCTCCGCTCATCCTGTAAGATTCCGGCTTCCTTCAGTATGTTCAAGTGCTTGGAAACGGTTGAGGTGTCTGATCCAACCATCGCCTGAAGTTCGCATACGCACTTTTCACCGTCAAAAAGGCCTTCAACCATTTTGAGCCTGCTCGGATGTCCGAGGGCCTTAAAAATTTTAGCGCGCAATTCGAGGTAATAGACTTTCCCGTCCATAGATTTTCCTTTTTGGCAGAATAGCCAAATTCGATGTTAGACGTCAATTAAATTTTTGGTCCTGAGAATGGGAATTCTTAGCAAATCAATCCCGGCAAGCAGTGAGGCGATGATGTCTCGGCAGGGTACTGAAAAAGTGCCGGTTGGTGGGAAAAGAGTCTCAAAAGGACGAGTAATTTCGATAGGGGTAGGAGCGGCTCATCGCCGCCCCTACCCCTATCGGTCCCGGGAGGTTTTTACTGCAAAGTGGGAAGTTCGATCTTTTCAGCACCCTGTCAGGTTTTGGCCATTGCATGTTAACAGGGTCACTTCGGTTTCACCGCACTTATCTTAACGCTTGCAACCGATCCGGCTATCTCTTTTGCATAATCTGAAATGATGCTGGAATCCGAGAAGATAGTCCGGGCTATGGGGTCGTTTACGGCCAACTCTATAGGGTAGGTATCTTCACCGAGCACCATTACATCGCGGAAACCCGCCGCTTTTATGGCCGCCAGGTACTCATCTTTCATCACGGCTCCGGCAACGCAGCCGACATATGCTTCAACAGACTGCCTGATGACTTCGGGCAGGGCGTTTAGCAAAACCAGATCGGAAACCATCAGACGCCCGCCCGGTTTCAACGCGCGGAAGGCCTCTTTGAACACCTGTTCCTTGTCCGGGGAAAGATTGATCACGCAGTTTGAAATAATGACATCCGATTCGTCATCAGAAACGGGTAAGTTCTCGATCTCCCCCAACCTGAACTCAACGTTTTGAAAGCCGCCCTTTTCCGCGTTTGTACGTGCTTTCTCGATCATCTCAAGGGTCATATCGACACCGATGACCTTTCCCGATTTACCTACCCTGGCCGCTGCAAGAAAAGCATCGAAACCCGCCCCGGAGCCAAGATCGAGTACCACATCCCCTTCCTTCAGTGAAGCGAGTGCGACCGGGTTGCCGCAGCCGAGCCCGAGATTTGACCCTTCGGGTACTGCGCTCAATTCCTTGTCGTCGTAGCCCACCTTTTTGCCGATGTCCTCTGCGCTACCGCCGGGACTTCCGCAGCAAGACCTTTTAGTCCCGCAGCACGGTATGCTTTCAAGGGCAACTCTCGCGTAGCGCGATTTCACAATCTCTTTGATTTGGTCGGCTTTCATCCGGCGTTCTCCTTTGTCGTCCATGGCGAGGCTCATTCCAGGCTGATGCTCTTCAGTACGGGGCCAAGAAATTCCTTAACGCGCTCTGCCAGGGCGTCCGCTTTAATGAGCGTGAAACAGCAAACCTCTCCGTCCTTTTGCCAACTGATAAGGGCCAACTTGTCTCCCGCGCGGATTTTCGCCCTCTCGCGCAGTTCCTTTGGCAACACCATCTGTCCCCGTTCATCGACAGTAATAAGGGACTCGACTTTACAACACGTGTCCTTGCTTTCCGTGCTTTCCGGAGCGCAACAGGATTCTTCCTTGTTTTTCCTTGCCATTCGCCACCTCCCGGGGTTAATCAGCTATATCAGTCTACCCTGATATATATGTATTAATTGAATTATCAGAATTAACATACCGCTTGTCAAGAAGAAAATGCGCAATGAAACCAAAAAACTAGATTGAACGGCGCCCGGACATTCAGGTGGAAGGGCCTTCTGGCGGGGAAGTGTTCGGTGGGATCGTATTTGATGAAATGCGACATCCTGCCCCGGTGCCAAGGGGCAGAATATCGGTGAACCTGTTAGAAGTTGGGATAGCGAAGCCCCGCTGCACAGGAGCGATCCGACAATCGGATCTCGATTGTTTTGCCCATTGTTCTTCTCCTTTCGAGGCGAACCGGACGGCTCAGATGCGCACCGGTCATTTCGGGGCATCCTGGCCACGAGCTTCCGCCGGACTTTCTTTCCGGTCCGGGCAGCATTCCGACATGACCCTACTCATTGTTTCCGAACATGGACAGCAGGGGGATTCGCCTTTTTTCGTCATCATGTTCCGCATCATCTCCTGCATATCGCCGGAGCAACATTCGGGCATCGCGCTTCGGCCGGCTTTTTGATCTGCCATTGCAATCACCTCCTCTCGTCTTTTCCGGATTTCAGTGCCGATTTGTGATTTGCCATGAAGACGTAAAGGGGGAGATGAAGGTTACAGATTTGAAGGGAAAACAAAAACGGCCCCGGAGGGAGCCGCTCTGCGGGACATCCTGTTTCAATACCTTAGACTTATCCACAGCAAGCGCCGGCTCCGGTTGTGGACCCGATCCTCTCGCACACTTCTCGGTACTGGGCAAAGACCCTTCCGGCGGAAACGAGCATGACTATGGCATGAATCGTTCCCAGTTCCTCATCCGACACTCCCTTTTCCCTGGCAACCCCAGAGAGCATTTCCATTCAGGGATAACAGCCGACGGCCATTGCGGCTCCGATTTGAATCATGAAAGTCGTCTTGGGGTCTATGATTCCGTTGTCGACAACCGCATTGTGAAATTCTGCAAAACTTTGTTTCAAATGCTTTGGGATCACGGTAGTCTCCTTTCTTTGATTCGCGGGATGCTTTCTCAGGGGCTTCTCGGGCGGCCATCAGATTTGCACGTGCGGACGCAATCGATTTGAAAAAGGCTGCACGGTCAGGGACAATCGTGGCCAGGTTGGGCGTGGTCCTTTATCACTTCTCACTTCCGTTCTTCATGGAGCGGCTCGCAAACCAGCACGTTTCTCTCGTCGACTTCGAAGGTACATTTCTTTTCGAGCAACGCGCGCAATTCCTTCCGGGCACGGTGAAGCCTAACCTTCACGTTCTCAACGGTCGTATCGAGTATCTCGGCAATTTCACGATGGCTGAGTTCCGCCATATCAAACAGCATGACAACACTTCTGTATGACTGGGGAAGAGTTCTGAGCACATCCTGGACGCACGAACTCATTTCGCTTTGCTCCAGTCTCTTCTGCACTATTGCTTCCTTGAAAACGTCCCTTGCCTCCTTCAGCGCGCACTCATTCGACGAGGTTTTTTTCAGGTTGCGAAAGTGATCCCGGCACAGATTGTGTGCAATGCGAAATATCCATGAACCCAGCTTTGATGCATCTCTTAGGGTATCGAGGTTCTTCTGAACCCGAATGAACGTCT
>JBEKXG010000143.1:0-9207 GCA_049512295.1 Syntrophobacteraceae bacterium | reverse complement strand
CGTTTTCCTTAACCTTAATGAGCTGCCATGCCGAATTGTTTAGTGAGGAAATGCCCGTTCGGCGGCTCGATTCTTGGTGGGGAAAGAGCATGAAAAGCGTACTGAAACCCAATGATGCTCAGGCAAGTGTAACGGGTTTTGTGCCCTGCTTTAGTCAGGAAAAGATAATTCGGTTCGTTGGAGACCTCCCCGCGATGCCGCACATCGCCGCTCAGATTATGCAAAAGCTTGCGAGCTCCGATTCAACTCCACAGGAAATCCATGAACTCATCACCAATGATCAGAGCCTCGCCGCTCGGGTCCTGAAAATAGCTAATTCACCTTACTACGGTGCGTCACGGTCCATATCCAGCATTAAAGAGGCTATCATTTTCATGGGATTCGACTCGATCAGCTCGCTCATTATGACAGCAGTCATGAAGGACATGTTCTCGACAGTAAGCGACGCAGGAAGGCGGATGTGGGAACACTCGATCTGCTGTGCCGTTGCAGCGAAGCATATAGGGGGCGCCTTGGGACTTCAGAGTCTTGAGGAGGCTTTTCTGGCCGGACTGATGCACGACATCGGCAAGTCGGTGCTCTTCCTGCAAGTTCCTGACAAGATGCGGGACGTTGTCTTATTAGTCAGCGGAGGAAAAAGTTTTTGGGATTCGGAGCGCGAACTACTCGGGTTTACTCATGCCGAGGTCGGACGGTTGCTTACCCAAAAATGGCGCTTTACGTTGACAATGGAAGAGGTCGTAGCTAATCACCACGAACCGGACTACGTCGGGTCCGCTCGCCAACTTGCTCACATAGTTTCCCTTGCCAATTCCCTCTGCCATAAACTTAGTCTGGGACTGACAATGCGACCTGCAATAGACCCTTATGAACTGGAAAGCACCAAAGCACTCGGATTGGGGGCGCCCGTCATTTCCAGGACTCTTAAATTGTTAGCTGAAACTGAAACTGTCAGCAGCGCAGAGAAGGGCGAGCAATGAGGCAAACTTTTGAGTGTCGATGACACAGAGCCACGTGGACACTCTCGTTGCAGCCCTTGACTAGGAATACAAAATGCTCGAAAATCTTTCAAACAGCAGAGTTTTGATTGTCGATGACACAAAAACCAATGTGAATATTCTTGTTGCAGCGCTCGGTCACAAATACAAATTGAGCGTTGCGATGAACGGAAATGCTGCGCTTGCGCAAGTTAAGGAAAACGCACCAGACCTCATATTGCTCGATGTCATGATGCCCATAATGGATGGTTACGAGGTGTGCTCAAGACTCAAATCTGATCCTGCGACCAGCTCGATACCGGTCATCTTTATTACAGCGCTGAACGAATCCGCATCTATAACAAAGGGGTTCAAACTCGGTGCAGTCGACTATATCACCAAACCCTTTCGAATTCCCGAACTGAATGCAAGAGTCGATACTCATCTCTCACTCAGACACGCCATGCTGGCGCTTGCTGACCAGAATCGCATCCTGGATATTCGCGTAAAAGAGCGTACAAAAGAACTGAAAGATACACAACTTGAAATTATTTACCGCTTGTCGCGCGCAGCGGAATATCGGGATAATGATACTGGTATGCATATTAAGAGGCTTAGCCATCTTTGCCGCACCTTGGCGGCAGTCTACGGGTGTGATGAAGAAACCTGTGATCTAATTTTCCACGCAAGTCCAATGCATGACATCGGCAAGATCGGAATACCCGACGCTGTTTTGCTCAAGCCTGGACGACTGGATCAAGCAGAGTGGAAGACAATGCAAACGCATACGACACTGGGAGCTGAGATTCTGTCCGGACATGATTCATTGCTGATAAAAATGGGACGGGTAATAGCTTTGACCCATCATGAAAAATGGGATGGCTCCGGGTATCCGCAGGGACTGTCAGAATATGCAATTCCTATGGCAGGGCGAATAGTTGCAATTTGCGACGTCTTCGATGCACTGACTTCTAAACGGCCCTACAAGGAGCCACGGCCTTTGAGTGACGCTCTGAATGAAATAAGGGTTTGCAGCGGCACCGCTTTTGATCCAAAGCTTGTAGAGTGTTTCTTTAAATGTCTACCGGCTTTGATTAACGTCACAGAGAGCTTCCAGGAGGAAAGCCAAGACCGGCTTGCGGCCACTAAATAAAAAGCTTGGTTTTCGCCACTGATTGAATATATTTTGCCAAGCTTGGGCTCTGCTGCGAGCCGGAAAAATTCCTGAGCGGAAAGTTAAACAGCCTCTCCTCACCGTTCACTCTTCACTGCTCACTGTCCTCTGCGAAGCTCGGGCGGCGGGGAGCACCGAATCTCGAAATCTGATTCTGTTGCCGGATGGCGAAAATAAAGACGCTCCGCATGAAGCAGGTAGCCGCAGTCTCCGGGGAGCGCATCCGGGTTACTGATAGTTCCTCCGGCGGCATAAAGAGGGTCACCCACCAGCGGGTGCCCGGCGAACGCGAGATGAATGCGGATTTGGTGGGGCCTTCCCGTTTCGATCCCGACTTCCAGCAGTGAAGTATCACCCCTTTTCTCCAGGACACTGACCCGGCTAAGGGCACGTTTTCCGCTGGCGCTGGCCGAGTGGACGGTTCCAAGCTTCGGATGTGGCATAAGTCCGATGGGCGTATCTATGGAAAATTCTTGCGCAGCAGGCACACCGGTGGCCAACGCTCGGTAAATCCTGGTTATTTCATTTTTTCGCAAGGCCGCGCCGAGTATCGACCGGGCGCGAGCAGTGCGGGCGAACAGCACTGCCCCTGAGGTGCCCCGCCCCAGCCGATGGATGGGCGTAGCCCCGGGCCGGCTTTTTCGCACGAGCGTAAGGAGTGTGTGATCGAGGAAACCGCCGCCCGGCATGGTCGGGAGTCTGGAAGGCTTTGCCACCGCGAGCAGGTCATCGTCTTCATGGAGTATGGAATATGTGAGAGGCACGTCCGGCTCATCCCAGGGAGGACGGCGCCAAAGCAGCCATCGCCCCGATTTGAGGACTGTATCCCGCTGGACCTGGAGGCCATCGAGAAAAATTTCGCCTCTCTCGATCCGGTCACGCCAGACGTTTTCCGAAGAATGGCGATATTTCCGGGCCAGGTACGCCGGAACGCTAAGCCCGCTACCCCGGATATCTATTTGCTCGCGATACTCGTACCCGCTATTTTTCATTTTCTTCTTTGTGTCTATGTGATTGGGCCATCCGCTACAGTATCATTTTGAAACAGATCCTGCATCTGGATTGGAACTGTCGGAGTTGCGATGGTTTCCGGCTCCTTTCCGCCGGGCAGCCGTATTGTGAGCGCATGCGCATGCAGGGCAAGGCGGTCGAATGCATAATTCAGTCTAATGTAGTTTATCGCCCGTGTCGAGCCGTAGCGTGCGTCACCGACTACCGGATGACCGGATAGTTTCGCATGGCGCCGGATCTGATGCGTGCGGCCGGAAAGAAGCTCGATCTCCACCATCGTGTAATGGGCACTGTGGTCGAGGACCCGGAATCGTGTCTGGCTGTCTTGCCGGTGTCCCGCGCCTTGAGGATTGTGGCGTCCGCCGGCGGTTTTGGCAAGAGCCCAGCTCCATGTCCGCCACGGTCCGCTTCCTTCGGGATTTTCCAGAAGGCCATGCAAAATGGCGACATACCGTTTTCTTACCTGACGGCATTCAAACTGAGTTGAAAAAAATCGAAACATCTCCCGTGTGAATGCCAATAGAATAACGCCGCTTGTCTCCTTGTCGAGGCGATGAACCGGGTGGACGCCATATTCCCGATCCATATCCATCTGCCCATGGAGAGTCGTTTCTTTTTGGATAAAGGCGGAGGCAAGGAAGCAAAGATCACGCCCCGACTCGTTGTGAACACTCATGCCTGCCGGTTTATCCACCACCAGCCAACCCTTTCCAATGGCAAGAAGGGGTATCTGTATGGGTACGCCGTCAATCGTCATCATTTGTATTTTATTTTCAACATGTTGCTTCATGTTCAACCCTTGGCGTTCCTGCTGCGGCCGAACCAATTTATCTCATTGGCATCAAAACATAAATACACCATGGAAGCCTATTTTCAACGCATGGTGTATACTTTGCCCGGGGTTTGTCGAGTATGCTATTCTGATGCGCCCCATAAGGCTTTAACCGGCATCGAATCTCGGTCCACTGCATGAACACGGGGAAAAAGGGGTTTGCGATGAGCTGGAACGACGTCAATCCT
Source organism: Syntrophobacteraceae bacterium (assembly GCA_049512295.1). Lineage (GTDB taxonomy): Bacteria > Desulfobacterota > Syntrophobacteria > Syntrophobacterales > Syntrophobacteraceae > SbD1. Next base: position 5,025 of record JBEKXG010000143.1, on the reverse strand, counting down.
ATAGGTGTCATACCTGCCAGAGTATTTGGAAAGACCGGCATTGAAGTTACCGTTACAGGATTGGGGGGTGAAGGGGTCTTAAGGACTTACGGGCAGGAAGACGATGCCCGGAAGCTGATTAGAGAAGCCGTCGCTCAGGGTATTACCTACTTCGACTGCGCTCGGGCCTATGCAGGAAGTGAGACGTATTATGGACTGGTTTGGTCGATGTATCCGGAGGATCGAGCCAGGATTTTTCAAGCGGGCAAGTCCGCGATGAGAAGCAAGAAGGAGGCGCTTGCCGATCTCGATCGAACGCTCGGGAATATGGGCGTCGATTACCTGGATCTGTGGCAGATTCATGACGTAAGAACCGAGGAAGACGTCAAGATGATCTCCCGTCCCGGTGGGGCGCTGGAGGCTTTCGTCGAAGCCAAATCTAAAGGCAAAACGCGCTTTATAGGGGTCACCGGGCATCACGATCCGAAAATCCTGGAGAAAGCTATACGGGAATGGCCGGTCGATTCCGTCATGATGCCCATCAATCCCGTAGAAGCAGCACTTGGCGGATTCATGGATTCGGCGTTGCCCGCTGCACTGAAAAAAGGCATTGCCGTGATAGGAATGAAGGTGCTTGGTGCCTCCCACTATATATTGCCGGAAGTGGGCATCACACCGGAGCTGTTGATCCGGTTCGCCTTATCACAGCCCATCACGGTTGCCATCATCGGTTGCTCCAACAGTACTCATGTTCGAACGCTTGCCGAAACAGGCCGAAATATTAGCCCTCTCAGCCCGGAGGAGCAGCAAGATATTGTGGAGAACTTCCAGCCCTACGCCAGGAGGCTGGCGTTCTATCGGGGAACCCTTTAAGTGTTGTCCTGATGCAAACCGCCGCTCGATGAGTTTGGGTTTCTTGCTCTGAAACGACAACCGATCAGTTTCCGGCAGGGCGTACAGGGTCCATCCTGCTCACACTCTCCCATGGGGCAAATGCGCTGCCATTCCCGAACGACTCTCCAAAAATCTTGCTGACCGGCCCTTGTCTGATGATCCGCCCATCGAGGAGCACTGCTACTTGTGATGCAACATATGGTATTTCAGTAAAATCATGGGTTACGAAAATAGTGGTTGTTTTCATGTCCTGCAGGATGCCGGCCAACTGCCCCAATAAGTCCTTTTTCGTCGGGTAGTCAAGTGCAGCGAACGGTTCGTCAAGCAGCAGGATTTCAGGTTGAAGCGCACAAGCCCTCGAGAGGCTCACTCGCTGTGCTTCGCCTCCGGACAAATTGCGGGCAGGCTGATTTGCCAGATGGGTGATGCCGAAACGCTCAAGCCAGGTCGCCACCCGCTTGTCTGCTTCAAACCGTGGGATTCCCCTAAACTTTAGGGGGATAGTCAAGTTCTTTTTGACACTCATATCGAGCAGCAAAGCATCCTGGAAAACCAGCGCCATCCGGCGACGCATTGCCAGCAAATTCCCTTTCCCGCTGATTTGGCCATCGAAGATAATTGTCCCGCTGGTTGGAGTCTGTAGCAAAGCCAGAATTAAGAGCAAACTGGATTTGCCGGCCCCATTCGGCCCAACCAGGGCTAGAGTTTCTCCCTTCCTTAAGCCGAATTCATCTATGCGGAGGATTTCCCTCCCATTCCGTGAGAATCGTAAATCCTTGGTTGTCAAAAACGCTGTCAACTCACTCTTCCTCTTTGCTGGAGATGGCTTAGCGCCGCTGTGATCACTAACGAGAGCAATAGAAGAATAGTGCTCAGTGCAGCAGCCAGTTCAAATCTTCCCTTGGAAACCTCAAGCACGGTGGCTGTGGTGAGAACGCGCGTGTAGCCTCGCACGTTGCCGCCAACCATCATGGAAGCCCCCACTTCGCCTATTACACGACCGAAACCGGCAATTACGGCTGCCAGGATTCCGAGCCTTGCTTCCCACAGAAGAAGCAGCACGCGTTGGTATCGATTCGCGCCAAATGCGAGAATTTGCAGATCCAGCTTGGAGTTTATCGACTGAATCGCTGCCAGGGAAAAACCCGCCACAATTGGTGATGCAATGATGGCTTGGGCACTTATGATCGCAGTGGGAGTGTAAAGAAGTTCGAGCATCCCGAGGGGACCATACCGGGTCAGAATAAGCCAACTGACGAGTCCCACCACTACAGGCGGCAGCCCCATGCCAAGGTTGAGCAGGCTGACAAGAAATCCGCGCCCGAAGAACCGTGTCAGCGCCAAAACAGCACCAGTGGGAACGCCGATCAGGACGCTTATGAAGGTGGCAGTTCCCGACACCTGTATAGTCCGCATACAAATATTGACCACTTCCTCGTCACGAGTAAGGATGAGCCTCATGGCCTCAATAAGCCCTTGGAGAATGACGTCCATTGGGTCACTCCCGGTTCGAAACCTGGCCCATTACATCTGGTTTCCTGGGTCTGGGAAAAACAGTGGCTGGCCGAATTTATCGTTTCCGAATTCCCCGATCATCTTCCGGGTATCGGAAGTCACCACAAACTCGACGTAAGCCTTTGCCCCCTGCCCGTTTACTTTTTTGAATTTCTCCGGGTTCACCTGCATCACGCGGTAAATATTGAGAAGGGCTATAAAGGGCGCCGGAGATATCCGGAGAACTTGCGCAAGCAGAAAAACAGATGTCAAAATCACCTTGCACATTATCTATCTCCTTGCTTGTGTTCTCGTGCAGATCGCATAGATGAAAATGTCCGGATAACGGATCGATGGCAGATTTAGCAGGGCTTCCCATATTATGTCAAGCTTGAGACAACGATCTGTATTCGCAGGCAGGCTCAAAAAAAATTGCCTGATCGGGTGTCCAAGGCGCCATTCATTCCGGGTTAGGCAACCGCAGCAGAATGCACCTTGGCCCTGTCTGTTGGCTCTGAAAACAACACCTTGGCCAGGGCGATTCTCAGCTTACAAAGGTCTTGTCGGATTTTTTCGGCCTTAGGCAGAAAAGTTTGTCGAATCTCATGGACCTTCAGCCGTTGCTCATCGCTCAGATCGGGTATGAGGTCCAAGTATCCTTTGATATTAGAGTTTTTCCATTGCATAGGTTGAGTTGTACCCTGCGGGGACCAGTCAGTGAAATACCACCAGTGAGACAATAGCGCCGCCAAGCACAATCCAGATAGTATCTATCTTGATGAATCGTTGTACGACAAAAGCCGCGACAGCCATGGCTATACTGGGAATATCGATTAGAGTATCTATAGTTAGCTTGACCAGGACGACAACAAGAGTTCCGATAAATGCGGCTGCAATCCCACTGATCACCTGCTTGAAATAACCTGCCTGGCCGGCCTTGGAGTACGGTGCGGTCACAACGGTAGTCATTGCCCAGGCCGGGAAATACATGCTCACCATACCTACCAGGGCGCCCACGATACCAGCCGCCTTGAAGCCGATAAACGTACCGATGATGGTCACCGGGCCTGGCGTGATCAGGCTCAGAGCCAGAGCAACAGCAAACTGCTGGTTCGTCAACCAGCCAAATTGATTGACCACAGTGTCTTGAATAAAGGGAAGCATGGCATAGCCGCTGCCGAAGACCAATGCACCAATGCGTAGGAATCTGCGTCCCATTTGCATCAACTCAGGCCGCTGGCTGATTGAAAGCAGAAACAACGCTAGGATCAGGAATAAGCAAGAAAGCAACTTGCCCAGACCGAGCCAACAGAAAGGCTGATAAACCTCACTGGAGGCAGAAACACGCGAGACCTCACTGAAAGAAATGGCCTCTGAATCTTTCCCATTCCGCAAGGGCGCTAATGATCCCCGCTTGAGCTTGTGGCGTACATTGGTCTTAACTCCAAAGGTAGTTTCATCCCCTTTCCATAGTTGGCTCCAACTGCCCGTCCAGCGAGACAATGCCGGGAATCGCTTGGTTAAGAGAACTGTTATAAGGCTGGCTCCTCCGGCAATGAGGAGTATCTTGATGACCCCCATCTTCAGCCAGAAAACCACCGTAAAACCGATCAGAGCCATTAGCCAATTAAATGTGGTCTTTACTCCCGTCCTCCAAAGATTGAGAATAGTATTGAAAACCAAGCCCACAACCAGTGCTCCCAAGCCACGGAAAAGGCCGGATACTATAGGCATCTCGCCATATCTCAGGTAAAGGTGAGACAGCAATAACATGAGCAGAAAACTCGGAATCAAAAAGGACACCGTGGCTACAGCTGCTCCTGGCAAACCTCGCAAGCAATAGCCGAGATATGAGCATAGATTCACTGTTGGAGCACCAGGCATGAGTTGTGCCAGTGCCAACCCCTGCATGTATTCGTCGTCGGTGAACCATTCTCTCCGTTTCATGCAGTCCCTGGCCTCTCCTAAGGCGGCTAAGCTGAAAGAGGCTAGCCCTATGCCCAGAAAGGCACGGGCGATATGCCCTAGAGAGACCCGCTGAACCTCGCCAGGAGGAAGGCTGCCTGCCCTCGATGCTTCTGTACAAATCGATTTTGCCCTCATCTATTGCACCTAAAGTGCCCCGCCTTTTTCCTGCGCGTTCTAGTATCCTTGCTTGACATCCAGCTCTGCAAACTCCACGAAACGGGAGAATCATTTTCCCCATCTACTGGTTAACCAATTCAAATCAGCAAAACTTGCGCTCTCGTGAAAGAATCTTTTATCCGACCGCAAGTTTTTCAATCTTCGATTGTTTAACTAAGCACTCGATTGACCATCTGATCAGGTTCAGACACAGTCAACATTGCTTGCCCGGAGCTTAATTTTACGGCCGGTTCGATTTCTTTTGATGATTCGGACCTTTTGAGGATTTCAGCTCTCCAATTCTCAGGGCCGGGGAGAACTGTGTGGAAACTTCCGAGATGTGCCGGTTGTTCCACTCTCACTGCTTCTCCTCCTCATATTCGTGTCGACCGGCCGGGGAGATCATAGGCGAGCACAGAACGGGTTCTGGGCTAACCTGCCGGGCTGATAAGTCCAGCAACGCAGCCACATCGCGGCACATCCGAAGATTACCATCCATGACCGTGATATGAAATCCAGAGCTGTGCCAGACTC
>JBEKXG010000142.1:0-9221 GCA_049512295.1 Syntrophobacteraceae bacterium | reverse complement strand
TCGCATTCAAACGCTCACTGTGTTGGCTTCATCGCCGCCTTGCGATCATTTTGAACGCAACTCCGTATTACTCATAACGCCGCCGGCGCAAAAGAACGCGGGCAAGGATATTCAAACCCAATACGCCCGATGTTATAAGCAACGCGCCTGTCCAGGCAAGGTCATGCCAGTCCTTGTAAGGACTCATGGCAAATTGGAAGATTACCACCGGCAAGTTGGCGATCGGAGCATTCATATTGGCGCTCCAGAACTGATTATTCAGCGCGGTAAAGAGGAGCGGCGCAGTTTCCCCGCTAATGCGCGCAACCGCCAACAGGATGCCTGTGAGCATTCCTGCTCCGGCTGCACGATAGACGATAAACACTATAACTTTCCATCTGGGAGCGCCCAGTGCGGCGGCAGCCTCGCGCAGCCTGTCAGGCACCAGCTTCAACATGTCTTCCGTCGTGCGGACCACCACCGGAATGACAATGAGCGATAAGGCGAATGTTCCTGCCCACCCGGAGAAGTGGCTGACGGGGGCCACATAAATCGTATAAATGAACAGCCCTATGATTATCGAGGGGGCGCTGAGCAGTATGTCGTTTATGAAGCGTGTGGTGTATGCAAGCCACCCGGTTTTTCCGTATTCGGATAGATAAGTAGCTGCCAGGATACCGACGGGCGTTCCGATCAGCGTGGCAAGCGCCGACATGATAACACTGCCGGCGATAGCGTTCAAAAGGCCGCCTTCGCTGCCGGGCGGGGGCGTCATCGCCAGGAAGAGGCTGGAGCTCAGGCTGTGGAAACCATAGTGCAGGAGCGTGAAAAGAATCCATCCCAGCCAGAACAGACCGAAACCCATTGCACCTATCGAAAGAGTGAGGCAGAAAATATTTGTCAAACGCCTTCGTATGTAAAGCGATCCCGTCTGCATAGATCTCTCTCAGGTCATTTTGCCCTGGTGTCTGTTCAACCGGGCGAGAAGGAGCCTGGAAATTGCGAGCACCACGAAGGAGATGGCAAAGAGCAATAATCCCAGGTAAATCAGGGCGGAAGTATAGAGCTCGCTTGTAGCTTCCGTAAACTCATTGGCAAGAGTAGAGGCAATGCTGTTGCCCGCCATGAACAGGGAAGCGTGCAGGTTATGCGCGTTACCGATGACAAATGTGACCGCCATGGTCTCTCCAAGGGCCCTGCCGAGACCGAGCATTATGCCGGCCACCACGCCTGTTTTCGTGTATGGCAGCATGATACGCCATGCCACTTCCCAAGTGGTCGCGCCCAGCGCATAAGCCGATTCTTTAAGGTTGCCCGGCACCAGGTCGAACACATCCCGCATCACCGAAGCAATGAAGGGTATGACCATAATGGCTAAAATCAACCCTGCCGTGAATATTCCGATCCCCATCGGCGGTCCTTGAAACAGGACACCGGCATAGGGTATGGAGCCAAGGTGCGCCTTTATCCAGGGTTGGACGTTATCGGCAAAGAATGGGGCGAACACGAACAGTCCCCACATACCGTAAATAATACTGGGAACTGCGGCCAGCAGTTCTATAGCCGTGCCTAAAGGACGCTTGAGCCACGCCGGCGACAGTTCGCTCAGAAAAAGTGCAATGCCGAAACTAACCGGGACGGCTATCACCATGGCGATGGCTGAGGTGACCAGTGTGCCGAAAATGGGCACCAGCGCACCAAACTTCTGAGTAACAGGATTCCATGCCCCGCTGATGATAAACCCGAACCCAAATTCCTTAATGGCCGGGTAGCTGCCGGAAATTAAAGAAATGATAATAGCAGCCATGATGCAAAGCACAAAGAGAGCGAAAAAACGCGTAGTATTCTCGAAACAAAAATCCAGAAGCGAATTCCCCAGGTCCTTCGCTTTCGAGTACTTTCCGATCATGGACGAGTAGTGTCGCAACTTGGTTGCCGTATGTTTTGTTTTTCAAACACGGTTAATACTAATTAGCATTCATTTATTGCACCGATAACGGCTGCCTTCACCTCGCGGAGCGCGGAGTTCCTTTCATGGTTTCAGGATGTCCCACCGGGGCAAGCGCCCGGCGAATCGCTGCAAGAATCAACTCCGCCATGACGTATGGAACTTACCGTGACCGCAACATTAATCAGTAAATGGCTTTACCGCCAGGCCCTTTAATCTCTTCTTTCCACTCTTTGTGGATGAGTTCGACTACGTTGGCGGGCATGGGGATGTAACTCAACTCATCGGCCAGCTTGCCACCGTTTTGGTAAGCCCAGGAGAAGAAATCCAGAACACGTTTGGCGCTCTCCGGGTCCTGCTGCGCCTTGTGCATCAAGATGAACGTCGCCCCACTGATGGGCCAGGTGTCTTTGCCCGGTTCGTCCGTCAGGATCATATAAAAACCCTTGGATTTAGCCCAATCCGCATAAGCCGCCGCACTCTGGAAATTCTTTGCCTCAGGCATCACGAACTGCCCGTCGTGATTCTTGAGCATGGCATACGTCATCTTGTTCTGGAGTACATACGCATATTCAACGTAGCCTATGGAGCCGGAGATGCGCTGCACATAGGAAGCAACTCCTTCATTACCCTTCCCGCCTACTCCCGTGGGCCATGATACCGATACGTCGTTACCCACTTTCTGCTTCCATTCAGGGCTGACCTTGGCCAGGTAATTGGTGAAAATGAAAGTGGTGCCGGAGCCGTCGGAGCGGTGTACGATGGTGATATCTTTATCGGGAAGCTTGACGCCTGCATTGAGCTTCGTGATTTCCGGATCGTTCCACTTGGTAACTTTCCCCAGGTAAATATCCGCCAGCACCTGCCCATCTAATTTGATTTCACCCGGCTTGATCCCTTCCAGGTTGACAACGGGTATTACACCGCCAATTACGGTAGGGAACTGCACCAAACCGGCCTTTTCAAGCTCCGAAGACTCCAGGGGCATGTCGGAAGCACCGAAGCTAACGGTTCCGGCCTTGATTTGGTTTATGCCCCCGCCAGAACCAATGGATTGGTAATTCAACCCGATACCGGTTTGGTTCTTATAAGCTTCAGCCCATTTGGCGTACAGGGGGTAGGGAAAAGTAGCCCCCGCTCCGGTGATATCAGCGGCAGTAGCCGTCGCAGCAATACCAATGACCAGTACCATACTCATCGCCAAGCTTCTAATGAACGATCTCATACCATTTCTCCCCATACTGTGTGGTTTGAATTTCTTCACGGCACGTGCCGTGTAATTCCACGAACAACCAGGTTCTTATAATTCATCAATGTTACAATAGTGCTACAAACATGTGTCACGGCCCCGTCTTTTCGCGCTTGCATCGAATCGGAACGCACTCGATACCCGGCCTAAATTAGAGGTCTGCCCAAAATGGTCTGACAGGATTTTCCACTTATGCTATTAAGAATAAAAGGGCGGGAGACGCTGGATGCTCTCTTGCCCCGTGCCCGCCAGAGGATTTATTTCAAAAAACCGATCGCCACAGAAGGGAACCGTGAGTCATGCTGAGAAAATTCGCCTGCCTGGTCCTTATGTTTGCACTTCTGCTGCCCTGCGGCTTCGATGCGTCCGCCCAACAACAGAAGAAACTTACCCAATTCTCCACTATCGACGCGTTGATGAGCGGAATCTACGATGGGACCCTCACCATGGCTGAGCTGACCAGGTACGGGGACTTCGGCCTGGGCACGTTTCAGTCCCTGGATGGTGAGATGGCCGTCGTGGATGGAATCGTCTACCAGATCACGTCAGACGGCGCCGTGCACACACCAGATGCCGCGATGACAACCCCATTTGCGGCCGTGACGTTTTTTGCCCCCGACCGGGAGATAGAACTCAAGAGCGGCGCAACTTTCGAATCGCTTGCCGGAGAAGTCGATCCCTTGCTTCCCACGCGGAACATTTTCTATGCCGTACGGATAGAGGGCCTTTTCGATAAGGTGAAAACCAGGGTCGTTCCGAAACAGTGCAAGCCATACCCTCCTCTGACCGAAGTCGTAAAAACCCAGTCCACATTCGATTTTGAGAAAGTGGAGGGCGTGATGGTGGGATGGCGCTGCCCGTCTTTCGTCAAGGGGATCAACTTCCCCGGATACCACCTGCATTTTCTGACGAAGGACAGAAAAGCCGGAGGGCACGTTCTCGAATTTACCGCCGGACAGGCCACGGTCAAAATCGACGGCGTTTCGGATTTCCGTGTAATTTTACCCGAGAGTAAGGACTTTTTCGGGCTGAATCTCGAGGGTGGCGCAGCGGCGTCATACGACGCGGTTGAGAAAAAGTGAACCGCGCAATTTCTACATCGGAACCGTTTTTGAAATCATTTGACTGCTCGGCATGTCCTTGTGAGTCTGCCAACAAACCGAGGGCATGAAGCCCGCAAGATTTTCGCAAAATATCTCACTCATATTCGAGCACAAGGAGGCCAAATGCTCATGAAGAGCTCTTGGCCTTTTTTATGTTGCGAACTGGAAAATGAATCGCGCTCACACCGGCATCACGCCTTTTAAGGAGAACGATTATGCACATGGCCGACGCTCTGATCTCTCCGGCTGTCGGCGGCACAATGTGGGCTGCGACGGCAGTACTGACCGTCTATAGCGCCAGGAAACTCAAGCAGGAAATCGATGACCGGAAAATCCCGCTGATGGGGGTTTTGGGCGCTTTGGTTTTTGCCGCCCAGATGATCAATTTCACCATTCCCGGGACAGGTTCAAGCGGTCATCTTGGAGGGGGAATGCTCCTTGCCATCCTGCTCGGGCCATATGCGGCTTTCCTTACTATGGCCTCAATCCTTACGATTCAGGCATTGTTCTTCGCGGACGGGGGTCTGCTTGCCCTTGGCTGCAATATCTTCAACCTGGGATTTTTCCCCTGTTTCGTTGCTTTCCCGTTCATCTACGCAAGAATTGCCGCAAACAGCCGGGACCGGAAACGAATACTTCCGGCCGCCCTGGCCGCCTCAATTATCGGCCTTCAACTGGGGGCCGCCGGGGTTGTAATGGAAACAGTTTTTTCAGGAATTTCCGAGCTGCCTTTCAGGACTTTCGTATTGTTGATGCAGCCGTTACACCTGGCGATCGGCATTGTCGAGGGCCTTGTTACGGCTTCTCTTGTCGGTTTCGTATGCAAGACCCGCCCCGAAGTTCTTGAAATGGCAACCGGCCCCGCAAGGGACAAAGAAATCTCGATCAAGCCCGTATTAATCACCTTGATCCTGATTGCCGCCATTACAGGCGGTCTGCTCTCATGGTTTGCCTCCGCAAATCCCGACGGCCTCGAGTGGTCGGTAGCCCGGATCTCCGGGAACAAAGCATTGGAGAACCCTGAGAGCAGCATACATTCCCTTTTGTCCAGAGTGCAGGAAAAACTGGCAATCCTGCCTGATTACGATTTCAGGAAACAGAAGACCGAGGGGTCCGCAAAGAGTGAAGGGAAAAAGGGCAAAGAGGATGCATGGCCTTCGGTAAGTGCAGGGACCTCCATTTCAGGCCTTCTGGGAGGGGCAATGTCGCTTGTCCTTGCCGGCCTGATCGGCTTTGGGATAAAGATATTCCAGAAAAGAAAATCGAAATGATTCGAGCAGGAAATCCCTGCCCGGCATTGTTTTAAGAGTGGACAATGGGAAGCCTGGAATCCTCATTTTTTGATATCGGCCATCTCGATACTCTTTCGGGCAAACAGACTCCGATCCACAGGGTCGACCCTCGCGTAAAGGTATTGACCACCATCTGTTTCATAGTTGCAGTCGTATCGTTCAATAAATACGATCTGGCAAGACTGGCGCCCTTCGCCATCTACCCTGTGGCCATTCTGGCAATAGGCAACATTCCGTTTTCCTATATACTGAAGAAACTACTGCTCGCATCCCCTTTCGTTCTCTTTGTGGCATTGTTCAATCCCATACTGGACCGCAGCCCTGCCCTGGAACTCGGGATCTTTAGTGTCTCGGGGGGTTTCGTCTCATTTGCATCCATCATGGCAAAGTACATGCTGACCGTGAGCGCGGGACTGGCACTGATCGCATGCACGGGATTCGATTCGGTTTGTTCTGCTCTGGCAAGAATGGGCGTGCCGGGACCTTTCACAGTTCAACTGCTCTTTGTTTACAGGTATATCTTCGTGCTGGGCGAAGAAGCTGCCCGCATGGCGCGGGCTCGAGCCTTGCGCTCATTCGGAAATAGAGGGATGGGGATAAGCGTCTATAGCAACATGATCGGGCAGTTGCTTTTGCGGACCATGGACAGGGCGCAAAGGATTCATCTCGCAATGCTGTGCAGGGGATTTGATGGGGAAATCCGGCACGTTATACCGTCAAAGATACATTTGCCGGACTTGCTCTTTTTAGCCGGGTGGAGCAGCCTCTTTACACTGCTTCGTTTGTACGACTTCCCCGCCTGGCTTGGCAAGGAACTGGGAAGGCTGATATGAGCCATCATATAGTCGAGGTGAAAGATCTTAAATATTCATATCCCGATGGGACACCGGCGCTCAACAATCTAAATTTTCGCATAACACACGGGGAATCCGTCGCGCTGGTTGGAGCAAACGGGGCGGGTAAATCAACACTTCTACTGCATCTAAACGGATGCCTCACTCCGCAGGCAGGCTCGGTTCGAATCGGCGATATGCCATTAACCAGGGAAACACTCAAGCTCGTCCGCCAAACTGTAGGGATGGTTTTTCAAGACCCCGACGACCAGCTTTTTTTACCCAGGGTCTTTGACGACGTGGCGTTCGGTCCGACCAACCTCGGTTTGCCTCCCGATGAAGTTGAGCAAAGGGTGCTGAGCGCCCTGGCGCTTGTCGGGGCCGCCCATCTAAAAGACAGGCCCCCTTACAGATTGTCCGCGGGCGAGAAAAGGGCGGTTTCAATTGCGACTGTTCTCTCGATGTCCCCAAGCATCCTGGTCATGGATGAGCCCACTTCCAACCTCGATCCGAAAGCCAGACGGCAATTGATACACCTGCTTTCGGAGTTCGAGCACACGAAAATAATAGCCACTCATGATATGGATATGGTTCTGGACCTGTGTTCGAGAGCAATTGTTCTGAAGGATGGCGAGCTTGTGGCTGACGGAGCCGTGCGCGATATTCTCAACGACCGGGACCTGTTGGATGCAAGCGGACTGGAAAAACCTCTCCGTCTGCAAGGCTGCCCTGTATGCAGCAACGCCACCCCGCAAACGAGTTGACATTTGATTCCATTACTTGCCACCGGGCCTGTAATGGTCAAATGAAATCATGCAACGCCCAACTACGCAATGAACCGGGCGCGCAAGCTATTGCCTCGTGCACTTCTCCGATGAGTTGTTTGCATGTTTCGTCCATACAGACCTGCGGATAAAATGTTACATGGTACCAGTCCTCAGGATTAAATTCGGCACCAGGGTGACCCTGGGTACTTTCTTAACCGGGTTTTCGTCAACCAGCAGAACGCAGCCGTAGGCCTGCTCAAGGGTTTGAAAAGTGAGCACCTCTTCCGGTTTTCCCAAGCTGACAACGCTGCCCCCCTTCAGAAGCAACAAGAGATCGGCATACATCGCCGCAAGGTTCAGGTCGTGAGAAACCATGATTATGGTAATCTTTTCCTCCATCCTGAGTCGGTCCAACAGATCCATGACATGAATCTGATGCGCGAGATCCAGCGGTGCGGTGGGTTCATCTAGAACAATGATGCGGGGCTGCTGGCAAATGGCCCGGGCAATAAAGACCCGCTGTCTCTCGCCGGCGCTTAGCTGATCGAGCCTGCGCCCGGCCAGATGCTGCACATTGGTGAACGACATGGCGCGCTCTGCCAATTCCAGATCTTTTCGTTTCTCAATTGCCAGCAAACTCAGATGAGGCGAACGCCCCATGAGGACCACTTCCGCCACCGTGAAAGGTACGTCCGCTGGCGGGGTCTGGGGGACTAACGCGACGCTCCGCGCCAGCTCCTTTCCCGAATAGCTCCGAATGGGGCGGCCGAGTATCTCCATTTGTCCTCTTTGCGGCCTAAGAGATCCTGAAATGGTTCTAACAAGAGTTGTCTTGCCGGAGCCGTTCGGTCCTATGATGATAAAGAATTCCCCTTCCTGCACTGAAAAGGAGATGGCACTCAGAACGGATATCCTTCCATAGCTGTGACTTAAATCTTTTACAGTCAGGGAAGTCTTCATCGTCTGGATCTCCGTAGCAAAAGGATGAACAGCGGTGCGCCGATCATGGCCGTTATTACCCCAACCGGCATTTCTCCCTGTGACGGAAGCGATCGAGCGAGGAGATCACACAGGATCAGATATGCGCCGCCGCCTAGAATGCAGGCAGGAACCAGCAGCCTGTGATCCGGTCCGAACAGGAGCCTCAGAAGGTGTGGCATGACCAGTCCGACAAATCCCAAGAGCCCTGTATGACAAACGACGATGCTTACCATGAATGAGGTAACCAGCAGAAGAACAAGCGGTATGAGGCGCACGTCGACCCCCATATTGGCGGCCATTTCGTCCCCCATGAGAAGAATGTTCATCGGGCGGGCAAGCAAGAATAGAGCGGCAAAGCACGGCAGGAGAGCAACCATGAGCATCAGCGTCCGATGGGTATCGGATAGCGAGAGATCTCCCATCAGCCAGAAAAGAATGTTGTGGAGCCGGGAGTCCTGTGTAAGCGAGATGAGGAACATGATGATGGAGGAACAAAACGCATTGACCATAACCCCTGCCAGAATCAACGTGTCTTTTTTCATGGCAGATCTTGCCGAAGCGATCAGAAGCACCAGCAACAAAGTGGCCATGCTTCCGGCAAAAGCGAAGAAAGCCACGCCAGGGAAAGGAGACATGCCCAGCAGGATGCCGATGATGGCCCCCACGGCAGATCCGCCTGAGACCCCCAGGATGTATGGCTCAGCCAGGGGGTTGCGCAGCAAAGCCTGGAAGACGAGACCCCCAAGAGACAGTGTAGCTCCGACCAGTGCAGCCAGCAGGACCCTGGGCAACCGGATTTGCCAGACGATACTCGACAGAGTCGGGTGCTGATCGGCATGGCCGGCAAGTACGGCTAGTATTTGCCTGATGTTTTGTTCGCTGGATCCCATCAAAAGCCCCAAAAAGGCGCTTATGATGAGAAGCAAGCCCAGCAAAAGGGAAACGGCCAGTATGCGTTTCAAAATGGGATAAGCATGAGGGGCTCTCGCTTTCATCGGAACAGCTCCGGGTGTATTATCCCGGCTAGGGTCTCCAGGCCGTTTATTATACGTGGCGTCGGCCTGTCGAA
>JBEKXG010000141.1:0-9255 GCA_049512295.1 Syntrophobacteraceae bacterium | reverse complement strand
CTGTAGTAGGGCTGCGGTGGTTCTCCCCACCTAGGTCGAATTCTTTCGGGGCGATAGTTTTTCGAAGTGTATCTAGTCGTTTTGGGTCAACAGTATCTCGGTACTCGAAAATGCGTTGTTCGGGGTCTGCCAGGAAAAACACGGTCGTTTCCAATGCCATAGCATGGACCATACGCCACTGGTCGTCGTCCGTATCCTGAAATTCGTCGATGATGACTAAAGGATATTTGTCTGCAACTAATTGGCGTAACGCTTTGCAGCCTTCGAGCAAACGCGCCACTCCAAATCCGAACATATCAAAGCAGAACAAGCACTCTTGACCAGCGAGGCGCTGTTGCTCAGCCGACCAGTCTCCTTGGTGTCGCACTTTCCGTAAACGCTCAGGGCCAGGGTAGAGCACACATACAGGTCGGCCGGCCAATAGCCGACCATGGCTTTCTAGGAAATCCAGACAGAAGTGGTGATAGGTCATCACCTGGATAAGTTGGCGCTGCTTAGTGGTCAGCACAGAACGGCATCGATCCAGGACCTGGCGGACGGCTGCTCGGGAGAAGCTGAGAAATAAAATCTCCTGTCCCGGTTTTAATGCAGCGCATTCTTTCTGTGCTTTGAGTAAAGCGATAGTCGTTTTTCCCGATCCTGGCCCACCTAGAACGAGAAGATGACCCTCATGATCTATAATCGCTTGTCGCGTTTTGCACACCTCGATTTTCAAGCATGGCCTTTCACGGTTGCTATATAGTCTTTAGGAGGCACTGCGCTCGCGGTTTCACACCGCAACTCGCTGTTTATAGTTTCTAGAATCATCCGAATTGTCTCAGGCAGCTCGCTTGCGGTGGTACATTCGCTGATAAGAAGTGCAGCGTAGGAATATCCCTCGCCCTTACGAGCCCTGAGCACATTGCGAGCCAGTTCGCGGACTTGGTCATCTTTCATTTCATCGCTGATGGTGCCTACTGCCGGGTAGTCAGCGCGAGTTTTAGAGGCTTTCAGGAATCGCCTTAGGATTTGAACTGATATTTCTTTCGCCAATACGTTCTCGATTCCTTTTTCCGGCAATTCCCAGGCCTTCGTGTAAGATGCTAACTTCGTCGCCGCGTCCTCTGATAGTGGGGTTTTCGGCTTGTCGTATAATGCGAAGCTCAACTTTCCAAGAGCACTGAAAAAAGGTCCGAATTGAGGGACGGCGTTATCACTGCCAGCATTGAAAATACTGACGCCCGCAAGGTCAAGGTGCACGTAAGCATCACCAAGAGAATTTTCCATAACCTCAGAAGCCACTGGGAAAATTGCGGATTCAGTGGATCCCTCGACAACAAGGACCGCGCGGCTGAGTATTGCTTCCGCCATTTGCCGACGTTCCTGCCGGTATTTTTTGGGTTTGATTCCCTCGATCGTAACTATGCGGCTTGTTAACTGCCCTGTTTCTTGTCGGTTCAGCACTACAATCTGTTCAGCATCGAACTGTTCAATTACATAAGGCTAATGAGAGGTCATGATGGCCTGTCCCATTTCGCTGAGCACAAAGCGACAGACTCGCCGTTGTGTGTGGGGGGGGAGTGCAATCTCCGGTTCCTCCATAGCGAAGATTACGGATTGTTTGCCTTTCAGATCGGCGATGAAGGTGAGAAGCGCAAATACCAGTAGATTGATCGATCCTGTGCCGAGTTTCTGAAACGGAATCAAATAAGGTGCCGGTTCTGCGGCAACAAATAGGTGAACGACCTCACGCAGATGATCCCGCGTAAGCTCGGAGGCAAAAAATGCTGTCGCATCATCGCCCGTACACAAGGGGACAAACCTCGTCATTCGCTCGCGGATTTCCTTGCGGATTTCCTTGAGTTGATCTATCTCGCCAATAGCTGGCTTAAGTTCGCGAAGCCGTGTGAGAGTGTCTTCCCACATCTCTGTAAGCCCGTCCCCGCCAAATCGAAGCACCGTATCTAATAATGATCCTCGCTGTAGACTGAGTGCTCGTGATCCCGTGCGAAGTGCCCGTAAAAAAATAAACCCGCAAAGACGTTTTTGCTCTCGGCCAAAGAATGTCCTCCCGCCCCCGAGTCGGGCTTCTTCGGGTTCTTCTTCATCTCTTGGCGGCTCTACGGGGTGATCGAAAAATGTATTACCTATAAAGTCATCCTCTTCCCGGTCGTACTGGCCGATAAAGACAATAGGGAGCGCCCATACTGTATTCTCGCCATCTGCCGCTTCGGGGCCGCCATCGCTTTCATCCACAAATTGCCCTTTCGCCTCATCCCATCGTCGCAAATGACGATGAAAACGGCGTCTTGCCTCATGTGGTAGGTCGAGCAAAATGGCATTAATGCAAATCTCAACGGATGTACCGTCTTCCTTATTCAGATAAAGCCCACGATAAAAATCGTGTTCGTCAATAATAGGACGTCGGGAAAGACGCTCGGGTCCCAAAACCAGATCAAGAGCCTCACAGACTGTTGACTTCCCTATGTTGTTGCCACCAACTAGAAGTGTATGAGCCGCGAAGTCTACCGTACCATTGGCGATGCCTCGGAAATTCTTGATGGTCAGGCGCCGAACTCGCATAGGGTTCTCCTAGTCGTAGTGACCTCGTTTAAGTGCTGAAGACGCTGCTCAGTAACACTGCGAAAGTGGTCTCGGCTTTCTGTGTGGCGGTTGTCTGTTGGGCTTGGATGGACTCAATTTGTTCGGCTTGCGTGCTCCATCCCTGATCGGCGAGCTGGGCGTCAATCACGACGCGCGAGAAGGCTTCATTTTCGGGTGTCATGCGCGCCCCTCTATTGTCCTTTCACTCCCTTGTAGATACAGCCGAAATCATCGAGCCTATGCCGGTCCACTAGCTTTTTGTGAGTCGCTGCAATTTCGTGTGCAAGATTACTACACCACTTCTCATCACGCAGTTTGCCTCTATAATCAAAATCTTCCTCCAGTTGGTCGATTTCGGCATTCAGATCGGTGATTACTTCGGTAAGTAGGATGTCGATAGCACGAGCAAAACAATCTCTCGACTTTCGATCTCGCACGTAGAGCTTCGGATTGCTATACACTTGCTGAGCAGAAGTATCGTTTTCAAGAAGGAGCCTTATTATGTAAAGCAAGAAAAACTTTGTGAGGACATACCGCGCGAAAAGAGAATTGGAAATTGAATCTATGTGTGCATCTATCCGCGAGGCCATCACGTGGCAAAGCAAAATACGGTCTGCGTCAACAATGGGGCGACCGAACAGATCAGAATGCCGATCCTCGAATATTTGATACTTTCGATGGGTTGCCCACGGTATTTTGAGGTCAAAAGCCATCAGGTACTGGCCTGCAACTTCATTCGATATAACCTCTAACCCACGGTCGTCCTCGCCTCGTTTGATTTCAAAGAAGTAGTCATCGGGGTACTGAGCGATAAATTCGTTCTGCAGTCGGATCTGGATTTGGTTATTTGACTTGAAGTCCCTAGCCTTAACCCCATTCTGATTGTTAGAGAAACGGGTGATCATTTCCGCAAGGCTTGATTTGGGCGGTGCCTGAATGAACTTTGTCAGGATTCTGAGATCACCGGTAAGACTTCTCTTGTTGTCAAATAATGCATTGAGGCTTTGGCATCCGTTTACAACATAATAGTTCTCAACATCAACGGAGTCTTCAGTCTTCTCCAGTTTCTCCGCGACTATGGTTATTCCATTGTGAAACAAGGGGAATAGCTTGTGTTTGTCTTGCTCACCAATGCTGCGAGCAATGTCTCGGTTCACCTGAGTACGTCCCAAAGGTCCACGAACATTGAAAGCGAAAATAGCCTGATTGGCGATTCCATCCATCTTGACGAGTTCGCTCGCCATTACTGGCGCAATAACTGCGCGATGCTCCTGGTCCACGATGTATTCGGCAACGTCGTAGCCGGAGACACTGAAGGAAACAGGAGCCGTGGGCGAAAGGCTTCTGTCCGAAGCGACATAGGCTGCTGCCAATTCTGATCTACCGATAAAGCGGATATTTGGGGCAGTCCTTAGAAAAGCGGCTCCGTTGGAATCGACTTCGCTATTGCATATGAAATAGCCGACTACATCAAACTCACCCAGATGACGGAACAGCTCTAGACGGGTGACCAACTTGGCCACCTCGCCATTGCCGGCAGATGAGACGAGATTCTTGAGGGCATTTTCTGATGCAAACTGACTCAGTGTTCCTTGAAATTCGCGTAGTGCCTTATCTCCGATTCTTGCTGTATCTTTCTGCGCCAGCCTGCACTGGTAGACCTCAATCACATTTGCATCTGAATTCAGGTAAATCCCGTCGATGCCTTTGTCGCCGCCCTGGTCGCAGACAGCATCAACGGCGTCAAGCGTATCCAGTCGTAAGTAGTTCTCGAAATACCAAATCAGAAAAGAAGCACTTTCCGTTCTCTTGGGCGCCAAGTGTGGTTTAAGCAGGGTGAGTATGTTCGGGTATGTTAAATCAATCATAATTACCTATCCCTTCTTTCTCTCATTTGGGTTTCCATGGTGCCCTTAGTTACGAACTCATAACCAATGCCACCAACCTTCTTGTGGCCGCGAAGGCTTCGGCAAAGCTGATCGTTTCGCCGGGTCCGGCAAACGATACCTGCAGCACGAAGGTTTCATACTCGGAAGCCCACAGCTTGTCATTATGCAGAAGATCGAGCATGGCGCCGAACCGTTCCTTGGGGTTTGAAGGCACGCCCTCCCCTCCCCGTCCGGTGTCGTCTTCCGCCGTCTTTCGCGCCAGCGCCGCAAATCCGGATGACCCCGCTATGGTGCCTTCGAGCGCCGCCAGGTCATGAAGATGCCGGATGATCGTCGGATCGTCATCCGCGCCCCCTCGCCGGCGCGAGCACACGCGCCAGGCCAGCGTGCTCAATTTGTCTGCGGCCGTTTCTACGGGATCAATGCAGGGAAAGCTTGAAACTTCGGGCGGCTGTTTTTGCGCCTGCGCGATCAGCGACTGAAGCGGCCGGTTGATCGGCTTCAGCGCCGGCTCGTGAAAGGACATCTCGATGCGAAGGTGCGGCCGGAGGCCCTCACCTGTCGCGAAATGGCTTTGATACGCAAGGCCGGCCGCGAAAAACCGGCTCTCATTGCCGACGAGGGGCTTACCCAAAAGCTCGAATTCGTTCGCCGTCAGGGCCGAGAGAATCCGCTCGCGGAAGGCGCGCCGTTTATTGCGGCTTGCCGTGCCGCTCGCGGCTTGCGGCATCATGACCTTGAAGTCGATATCTTCGGAAAAGCGCTTGATAAGGCCCCATCCCTTCGACAACGACGTGCCACCGGAAAACACCGGCGTCGCGCCGGCATGATCGAGAGATGCAATTACCCCGATCGCGCGGACGATATACCAGTCCTTCTCAACCAGGGCTTCGTCGGTCGGGAACGCGCCGGCGATCCGCTCGATGAGCTGCCGGTCAACCACGTTCAAAGGTCAGGAAGATGCCGTTATAGCCGATCTTGCGGCGGATACGCCCGCGAACGGCGACCACCCGTCCCGCCGGCACCTGGGTTGTTTGTCCGGAATTATAAGCTTGTTCGAAGCGCGTCGGAGCGCTTTCGACCCCAAGCCGGCCGAGCGCTTCCTTCGCCAGGGCGCGCAGCCCTTTCACCGGCGCCGGGGTGCCGTCGAAAGGCGATGCCGCCGCGCGCGCGTAAAGGCCCTGGCCGATTTTCAGAAGTTTACCCTTCCCCACCAGCAGGCGAAGGGCGCGGCCGACCTGGTCGTAGCCGCCCAGATCGCGGAAATCCGCGCGCAGAAATACATCGCCGCGCTTGCGGTCGATCCGCTTCATAAGACGTGTTTCCAGGTTTGCCGGTTTCATATTGCACCCCTCGCATATTGTCAATTTACGACAATCAAGTGGTTTTTTCAACAGATAATCAATCAACTAATGCGAAATCTAAAATACGCCCGTTGCCGGTGTCGGCTTTCTCATGAAATTATGATCCCATGACATCATGAAATCCTGGGTCCCGTTGCAGGGCGAACCTGCTCCGGCGCGGTCCTGGCGCTTTCCTCGGTCAGCTATATCAGCTTTATTGCTTCCGGTCCTCATACGTCTTTTGCAGAATGCCCTGAAAACACTCGTCGCACACGCGTTTAGGGTTAGAGTACGCTCCCCCCAATTTCGGGATTGCAATACAAGTCTGACCAGCAATAAACGGGGCTTTACAACGCGAGCATTTCGTTCCCCCCTTCAATACCTGAACACGCTCCGGTCTGCCATTCGTACTTCCAATCAAGGATGGGACTGGGCCTCTAGGTTTGATTCTTTTCATAGTCGGACTTGGCTTTCCGGACTCGTCGGCCGACGGTTTGCAGTATGTCATCGAGATTCTCCAATATCTGTTTGAATTCCTCTATGCTCGCTTCCGCACGTTCCTTATCAAGTCTCTTGTTGATCTCAGCGTTGATCATCATAAGAGCCGACACGTAGTTGGTTCTTCCAGTTATTCCCAAGGATTTGTATTTATAGGTCAGCTCCGTCCCCGTCATCGATAACTCGACATTGTTGAGGAGTAACTTTGCAAGGCGCCGGGCTTGTTCGTGGAGGCGTTTTCCGGCCTCTTCCAATTCCCGCTGTGGCTGCACGACAAACGGCGCGGTTGGCGCCCGCTTGCGCAATGATGGCAATTGCGCCTTCCGTACCATCTCTTCGGCCTGGCTGTGATCAAGTCCGAGCAGTTTCAGGCGTTCGCGCAAATATTCAACGATCTGCTGATCCTCAACACTTGTGAAATCCTCCTCCCACAGAGATTCGACGATCTCACCATGAACGACGACCCTTTCACCCGCCGTCATGCGGGCCGACCCGTCGAGAATCCCCTTCGGGACCTCGGGATCATCCCCACTGATAACTTTTTCCCAGAATGCTTGATCGTCGCTCTCGAACTGCTTGAACTCCTTCAAGCGTTCATCAAGGTTCATGCCGAGATGGGTCACGATGTGTCCAACATTATCAGGATGCGTGGCGTCGTTTTGCACTACTACACGCATAATCCGGCCGACAAACTGGATATAGGGCGCAAGGCTCCTGAACGGGCGGAAAATCCCGGCCACGCTCAGCTTATTGTGGTCAAAACCCTCTCCCAGCATCTGCACCTGTATGATGCAGTCGAGAATGCCATTACGAAGAGCGGTTAGAACCGCCTCCTGTTCATCATCGGTTTGCTTGCTGTGTATGAAATCGGCATTGAACCCGCGTTCTCGGTAGAGTGATCGAATTTTCCGTGCGTGATTTATCGAACATGCAACCGTGATGATCTGATGCTGTGTTCCGCTCTGCCGCAACTCTTCCAGTTTCTCAAGGCTGCTATCGACGATGTGCTTGTTGCATGGCCGTGCCAGCGCAACCCCCCCGGCTAAACCATTCCTCTTCCTTCAGCTTCAGCACCTCGTCGAGTGTGTAGGTGCGCCCGCGCTCATCGGAAAAGCCAAGCTCGATCTCTGCAGGTGCAACGTAGCTTGCCTTCAGGCGCTTGATGTAGCCTTTCAAAGTGGCGCTGCGAAATGAGTAGCGGAACACGAGTTCCCCATCGATCTCCAGTCGATCACTACGGAACGGCGTCGCCGTCATGTGGATGACCTTGGCAGACGGAAAGCGCTCGATAACCTTTTGCCAGCTCGCGGCGGCGCTGTGGTGGGCCTCATCGACAATAATCATATCGAAAAAATTATCGGGAAACTGAGTGAGCCATTTATCGACGTTGGTAGCAAGCTGGTGAATGTTGGTGATGACGATGTGCGACTTGGTGGCGACTGAAATATTTCCGCTGTCGAGGGTGCATGCGAGTGGCCCTGCTATCATTTGGTCACTGCTCAACACACCAGCCTTTCGCCAGAAACATTTCTGGCGATTGGTAATATCCATGGCGTCGTAGAGGCCGTCCTTGATGGTCAGGTTGGGCGCGATGACGATAACCCGTCCTTCAGCAAGACCAAGGGGCAGCAACGCGGCCAGTCCGGTCTTACCGCAGCCGACCGGTATCTGAAGGATCGCCTTATTCTTGCCCGCGCGAAAAAATTCATAGACACGAAGGTACCCGTTCCGCTGCGGTTCACGTAGAGCCTCGTTCCCCTCGATATTGAAGTCGAGATTCAGGAAAAAGGAGGTCAGTGGCTGACATGCGCGAACCCACCCGTCCACACCCGCCTTATCGAAGACCCATTTCTTACCCACCTTCCGCGCCGGTATCCGACCTTCACGGGCCAAGGCGTAGAGTGCCGTTTTGCCCATCTTCAAATACGCCGCGGTTTCATCGAGAGATAGCCATATAGTATCCGAATCCATTCTGTCTCCTTTTATCATATGATAGCAAACGCAGGGGCTGCGGGCTTTTGACCCCGCCGCTTATCCGGCCCGTCCCTTTCAACCGCACAAGGCCGCGCATCGTGCGCGGTCGAACAACGGAAAGGAACATCATCATGACCAGCAACACCAAAACCGGGCAAAAGCCAACCCATGAAGTGTTTGCCGTGAAAAACGGCGCTGAAGGCAAGGCTTACTGGACAAAGATCGGGGCCGACTTGAAAATTTCCCTTTTCTTTCAATATGCAAGCTCCTAGAATCGTATCTTCGACGTAACTCGTATTGCGCGTATAGATAGATCAAGTTTATTGTCCTAATAGACTGGAGGGTGGAAAGATGACCATGTCGCGGAGCATTCAATGTGATGGGGCAGGCGGTAAGGTGGGAGTGACGCTGTTCGTTATGGCGCTTACCGCTCTGTGGGGGACAGTTGCCTTTGCCGGGGTTAACGAGGATTTGATCGAGGGTGCAAAGGGCGGCAAATTGCCCGTGGTCCAACGCCTCATCACAAAGGGGGCCGATATCAATGCCAGGGACGATGAGGGCGCAACCGCTCTGATGTATGCTTCAGAGAATGGCCACCGCGTCGTGGTTGAAGCGCTGCTCGCCAAGGGGGCCGATGTCAATGCCAAAGACAAGTTCGGCATTACCGCGCTGATGCTTGCCTCTCAGCAGGATGACAACATCGAGATCGTGCAGGCTCTGCTCGCCAAAGGAGCCGATGTTAACGCCTTTGATGAGGATGGCGCGACCGCCCTTATGCTCGCCGCCGTCAATGGGTTCGTGGAGGTCGTGGAGGCGTTGCTCGCGAAGGGGGCCGACGTCAGTGCCAAGGACCAGGAGGGATCAACGGCGTTGATTGTTGCCTCCGAGAAAGGCCAGATCGAGGTCGCCCAGGCGCTGATCGATAAGAAGGCCAATGTCAATGCCGGGGATAATAATGGCGTAACCCC
>JBEKXG010000140.1:0-9262 GCA_049512295.1 Syntrophobacteraceae bacterium | reverse complement strand
GTTCTGGGTATCGAAGAACTCCTTGTTATGGTTGAATGGATTCAAGTTAGAAATCACCGTGCATACCTTTCTCATGCGAAGAAGAGATTGCTGCTCAGGACATAAGTAACGTTGTAGGGTTACGTGCCGGATTGCCGGAATGGTGACATGAAAAATTTTTTGTCAGGGCCTGGCTCTCTGGCGGACCGTATGCGCATGGCTGTAAGTTCGTGAACAGCCTGCAAAGCAGCGAGCAAGATTCCAGGGGCTTCACTGTGAGTTGCCTCCCTCCTGCGGCCGATTGCCCTGCCTACATAGGGTAGATAAAAATCGACAGAATAAGAAGCCTTGGCTAAGCTCACCCGGGAAGAACAAGATGGTTTGCACGGGAGGTCTTTTCCTGTAAAAAGAGAGTTGCCGAGCCGGTGAAACAAGAATTATCATGAAGAAGAGAAGGAGACTTTTTATGAATGACAGACTTTTGCGCCGATCAATTCGCAAATCCGCCAGAGAAGCTTTACGATATGCACTCATTGCGATAGTGTTCGTTGCGGGCCCATTGTGGACAGTGAATGCACAGGCCCAGATCACCGACACTCAGGTTGCTGCATTCGTAGAGGCGCTTCGGTTGTCTGCTCCAAATACCGGGATCAAAAATGACGGGCTTTTCAGCGATTGGAAGATCAAGGAAGATAACATCGTTCGGTGGTCCAAACGCTGTACCGGAACGGTCATGACGCCAGCGGAATTTGAAGCCAATACTCAAAAAGCTCGTGAGATTATCGGTTGCATCATGGGCAAAATATTGCGTGAGCAGTATGAGATCAGCAGAGTTGAATCCATAGCCATACGTCGCGCTGCTTCCTGGTGGATGACCGGTGATCCTGCTCAGTACGATTCCCCACAGGCGAAGATCTACACAGAAAAGGTTTTGAGCTTTTACAAAAAAGCGCCCTGATCAAATTTAGATAAACACCAAAGGTTCTCTGCGCTACATTTCTCAATGAGAAGAGCTGTACGTAGTTTCCCCTTTTCGGCCGACGTAGAGGCACTATGGCATCTCCGGAATGCCCAAAACGGCGTTTTAAGCCCTGAGGAACGGGGGAATTCGGTAATTTCTGCAACAGGTGCAAATAGCCGTCCTGGCCGGACCCCGTTTGCATCATGCCGACCCCTTTTGCATCATGCGCTCAACCTCGCCTTCTCCGGAATTGGAAGCACTATACGCAAGTAAAGCTCGACATCAATCAGAGTCCGCCAGTTTTGATTTTGTTTTCAAATGTTGCACACCGGAACGTCCTCTGAATGTCTGCATGGCCGAGTTGATTCCCGACAAATTTGCGATAAAGTCATAAGCAAACGCGGGAAGATATCGCAGCAGCCAGATGGAATAGACCATGGGAGGCATGAGGAGCCTTCTTCTGTCCTTTTTGATAGCCCTTACTATCCGCTCTGCAACGCACTGTTGGTCGAGCATGGGCAGCAGCCAGGAAAAGCGGGTCTGAATGCCCTCGAACATCCCTGTATCGATGAAATACGGACAAACGACCGTGGTCTTTATGTTCCACTTTTTTTGTTTGATCTCCACTCGAAGCGCCTCGTCGAAACCGAAGGCTGCGAACTTAGAGGTGCAATAGTCCACCAGACGCGAGACGCCAATTAGTCCGGCCGCAGATGAAATGGTGACGATATGACCGTTGCCGGCGTCGATCATTTCAGGAAGAAAAGCTCGAACGGTCCAGAAGTGAGCCAGCGTGTTCACTTCCATGCTCTTTTGAAGCTGTTCGTCCGTGCATTCCAAGAAGGACTTTCCAGAGACAATCCCGGCGTTGTTGATAAGGATGTCGACTTTTCCGAAATCTCTTTTCACCATCTCGGCGACTCTGTAGACCTCGGTGCGGATTGAGACATCACAGTGGTAGACGGCAACCGAGTGCCCTTGAGCCTTTATTTCCCCCGCGATCTTTTCCAGATTTGAGTCGTCGATATCCCAGATGATAACTTTAGCCCCCCATTCTGCAAGCTTTCGGGCCACGAGCAGACCGATACCGCTTGCCCCTCCTGTAATCAAAACGTTACGGCCGGAGATTTGACTCATACTCTTTCATCCGTTACCTCTTAACCGGAATAATGCATCAAATTGCGCGCTATGCATCCGAACTGCATTTTGAGGTCGGATTCTGCCCGAAAAAACTTTCGGAACAACCCCAAAGCCCGCAAAAACCATACGATTTTCCGATCGAACATGCAAGTTGATATGCCCATGAGGCCGGTTTTCGCAGTTTCAGTGACAAAAGTTACTCATCGTTGAGGAGGCGACAATAGGTCCTTGACAGCGATATCATTTTACTGTGATGGAGTCTCTAAAAACCATACGATACGGGGTGGTCGACAAGCACCGGAAGGCTTACGTTAAATTACAGTTCAGAAACTTCTGGATCGAGGGCTGAAAGGGCGGTGGAATATATTTGCACTAATTAAACCTCCTATCCGCGCCAGAGCTGACGTCGGGGAGATATTCCCATGAGTCTACAGTCGAAACTATTCCGCAGGGACCCCAAGCTTGAAGCGGCGGCAGTGTCCAATCCCGCGCACATCCTATCGGGCGCGGTCGGGCCACATGTTTCCAAGATCCAGAAGGCGCTAAACATTCTCGATGGGGCCAACCTTTCAGAAGATGGGGTCTATGGCCCAGCCACGGCGGCTGCCGTGCTTCGTTACAAGCGGAAACGCGACATCATTAACCGCAGCTACCAAACGCAAGCGGACGATATAGCCGGTATCATGACGATGGCCGCCCTGGACAGGGAGATGGCTAAGAAAGAAGGGCCGGCCGCAGGTGTACCAATTCTCGCAATGTCTTCTTTTGGAACGTGCGCGCTACTAACAAGCGGCGGCGACTCGAACTCGGGCTCTCTCCTCCCTAACCCCTTCATTGTAGCCGTCATAATCTCCCTGATCCCCCGGGTGCGTATTGCCATCAACGCCGCTGATTTTCTTCTGAGCACAGCGGGACCGCATGTAACGAACCACATGCAGACGCTTCCATCCGGACTGTTCAACGAACAGGCGAGGGCGAGTCTGCTGCTGCTCGACAAAGTCTTCGACTTCTTCAAGTTCGACAATCCACGTCCTGTGTTCGACAACCTGCGCACAGTTTACCGGAACATGATCGTGGCGCTGAACCGCAGCTTCGAAACGGCCCCGTTAATCGCGCCCACGCTATTCGTTCCCAATACATTCGACGCGCTGGAGAAGGTATTTGTCGCGTATACCTCATCCGGCGGCGCGTTCCGCGATTCGAAAGTCTTGTTCAGGGTCCTCCCGGTACCCTCGAATCGCATTTACCTTTGCAGTAATCTTGCAAGCAGGGATAGAACTTTCCAGATCATGACCGCTGTTCATGAATTGGCTCACTATGTAAGCGGATCGGCCATCGAGATCGTTGACCCACTACACGGCCACTTCTTCAGTCCTGAAAATGGTGCGAACGCCAATGCGGCCAATCCCGTGCTCAACCCGAAGCTCAAGACGCTGGCTCCGTCCGTTAAGATTCGAGATGCAGAGCACTACGCTGCGTTCGCTTTCCTGGCAGCTCGTCGCAGGCTGACTATATAACCAGGGATCGCCTTCATATGCCCGCTAATTGCCTTCATTTCTTGCTCGTTTGCTCAACCGATACCAGAGGCAACTCCCTCGCCACGGTTGCAACGCATTGAGAGGAATGAGCTATGTGTGACCAATCATTTCGCTTCCGATGGTCCTTTCACCCTCACTCTTCACCCCCCACCGGTTCCAGGCGCGCCTGGAAAAAGCGCAGGAACCTGGGTTCGTAGACGAGCTTCAGTCCTTTTGACCTGTCCCGGTTCCAGAAGACTTCCTCGATGGCTTCGGCGGTAACGTCCATGTGAGCCTGCGTATAGACCCGGCGCGGGATGGTGACCCGCACAAGCTCCAGCCTCGGGTAACGGTGCCGCCCGGTCTCCGGGTCCCGGCCGGCCGAAAGGATGCCCCTTTCCATGGTTCGCACCCCGGCCTCGAGGTAGATTTCGGCCGCAAGGGTCTGGGCGGGGAACCGGTCCTGCGGAATATGGGGATAAAAGCGCTTTGCATCAAGAAAAACGGCGTGGCCGCCAACAGGGAGCACAATCGGCACACCCCAGTCGAGCAGTTTTTTGCCCAGATACTCAACCTGCCCCACACGCGCCCGGATGTGGTCGTCATCGACCGATTCTTCGATACCCCGCGCCATTGCCTCCAAGTCCCGCCCGGCAAGTCCGCCGTAGGTGTGAAGCCCTTCATAGATCACGACGAGATTTCGCGCGTCTTCGAACTTGTCCCGGTCGTTCAGAGCAAGCCAACCGCCGATGTTTACGAGGCTGTCCTTCTTGGCGCTCATCCACGCCCCATCGGTATACGAGCAGAACTCCAAAAGGATTTCAGCGACCTTTTTATTCCGATACCCCTCCTCTCTTTGCTGGATGAAGTATGCGTTTTCCACCGCACGGGTCGCGTCGAGCAGGACCGGAATGCCGTATCTTGTGCAAAGCGTTCGCAACTCGCGTGCGTTCTGCATCGATACGGGCTGTCCCCCGGCCATGTTTACAGTTGCGGCGAGGCTTATGTAGGGAATTCTGTCCCGGCCGACCTTTTTGATGAGGTCTTCGAGCTTTCCCAGATCGACGTTGCCCTTAAAGGGAAGCTCGCTCTGCGGGTCGTGCGCTTCGTCCACGATCACATCCGCGAAAGTCCCGCCCGCAAGCTCCTGGTGAACCCTCGTGGTCGTGAAGTACATATTACCCGGTACAAAATCTCCATTTTTTATATAGATTTTGGACACCAGGTGCTCGGCGCCGCGTCCCTGGTGAGTGGGAACTATATGTCCATATCCGTAAAACTTCCGGACAGCGGCCTCCAGGTGATAGAAGTTGCGGCTCCCGGCGTAAGCCTCGTCTCCGAGCATAAGCCCCGCCCACTGGTAGTCGCTCATCGCCGACGTGCCCGAGTCGGTGAGCAGGTCAATGTATACGTCCTCGGATTTTAGCAGGAAAGTATTATACCCGGCCTCTTTGATGCGCTCCCGGCGGTATTCGCGGGTCGTCCAGCGGACCGGTTCCACCACTTTCACCTTCCAGGGTTCGGCCCAGGATTTTTTGGAGGGGTCTCGTTTTCGTCTTTCAGTCACCATTTCTCTTTCTCTCGCTACTTTGTATATATTTTAAACCCGAAAAGCTTCCAGGAGAGCCCTTCGTAGATGAACTTCTGCGTGAAATGAACATTTGGGTCTGTCGAATAGTATCCCGCGAGCGACAATACGCCGTCGTCGTCAATCTTCGGTTCGCCCACCAGTGTTGGATCCAGGTCGTTCAGCACCGACAAGTTCAAACCCGAGTCAATCACTGACTTGAATGCTTGAGTCAACTGCTCCGCGGTGGCTTGTTTCTGCCACAGTTGCGACACGGTGCTTCGGAAGTGTTCCATGCTCTTCTGGTTTACGGAAACAATGAAGTCATGCATGGATTTCTTTACCAGGGACGTTTGTTCGGCTTTGCCCGGAGCGGCCGGTGAAGAACCCGGGGGCTGCAGTCCCGCTGCCGGCTTCTGGATCCCGTATATCTTCCAACTGCCGTTTTCCTTAACAAGTGTCATCTTGATAGGAACGACACCACCGGTTTCCGTCGTGATCGAGCCTTCCAACTCGCCACGGCCGCCACTGATTTGGCGATGCGACCAGTTGGATTCTTTGAAATTCAAGATTGCGCTTTTTGAAAGGAAGTCCGTAAGCGCTTCTTCATCCGTATTTGCCTTGAAGTCTTCCGAGAGATAACTTCGCGCCTTCGCAATGTCTCTTTCTTTAACCGCCTTGAAGAAGGCATTAGCGGTATCCACCATCCCCGACGTAAGGTAAAAGACTGCAGCAATGGCCAAGACTAAGAACGCGACAACCCCGAGTACAATCTTCATCCACTTTTTCATTCACTCCCCCCGCGCGGTGTCCGCTACACCTGCCACAAGAGCCAAACGGCACGCTGCCCGAAGACGCATTCAATGGTCAGGGTTCGCCGAATTTTATTCCCTGGGCAAGGGGCATTTTCCCGGACCAGTTGATTGTGCAGGTTTGGCGCCGCATGTAGGCCTTCCAGGAATCAGAACCGGACTCCCTGCCGCCGCCGGTTTCCTTCTCACCCCCGAAGGCGCCGCCGATTTCGGCCCCGGAGGTGCTGATATTGACATTGGCAATACCACAATCGCTCCCCCGGCTGCTGAGAAACAGCTCAGACTCGCGCAGGTCGTTTGTAAAAATCGCCGAAGCAAGTCCCTGCGTAACGTCGTTGTGGAACTCTATGGCCTGTTCCAGGGTCTCATAGCGAATCATGTACAAAATGGGCGCAAAAGTTTCCTTCTTTACAATGGGAAAGCTGTTTTCCACCTCGCAGATGCAGGGCGAAACGTAGGTACCGGCATCATATATGCCACCGGAAAGAACCTCACCTCCGCAGAGCACCTTTCCGCCCTGTTTTCCTACTTCTTCGAGCGCATGTCTCATCGCGTCGACGGCTTTTGTGTCAATGAGAGGCCCCATGAGCACGCCGTCTTCAAGCGGGTTCCCTATCTTGACATGGCTGTAGGCGGAAACCAGCAGATCCTTAAGCCTGTCAAAAATCGAGTTGTGCGCGATCAGCCGCCTGATAGTGGTGCACCTCTGCCCGGTGGCCCCCACGGCGCCGAAGACGATGGCCCGGAGGGCGAGGGCGAGGTCGGCGTTTGGAGTAACGATAACGGCGTTGTTGCCTCCAAGCTCCAGCAAAGGCTTTCCGAACCGCGACAGAACCAACAGCCCGACACGCCTTCCCATGGGCACGCTGCCGGTGGCCGAGATCAGCGGCAGCCGCCTGTCCGCGGCCAATCGCCCGCCGATATCCTCTCCTGTGCCGATAACGACGTTCAAAAGCCCCTGCGGAAAGCCGCAATCCTTTATGACTCGGCCGGCTATCGTGTTTGCAGCAATGGCGCAAAGCGGGACCTTGCTCGAGGGCTTCCAGACAACAGTGTCGCCGGCAATTAGCGCCAGCATGGCGTTCCAGGACCATACGGCAACCGGAAAGTTGAACGCCGTGATGACACCCACAGGGCCAAGCGGATGATATTGTTCGAACATTCGATGCCATGGCCTTTCGCTGTGTATGGAAAAACCATAGAGCATTCGCGACTGGCCGACGGCAAAGTCGCAGATGTCTATCAACTCCTGCACCTCGCCCAGCGCCTCCGCCAGTATTTTTCCCATCTCCAGAGAGATCAACGCCCCGAGATCTTTTTTCCGCTCGCGGAAGGCGGCGCCAATCTGCCGGACCACCTCTCCGCGCTTCGGGGCCGGGACATCCCGCCACTGCCTGAAAGCTGCTTCGGCTGTTTGGGCGACTTTTTCATAACCGGCGGGATCAGCCTGCCTGACTTTGGCGAGGATTCTCCCATCTATGGGGGATATGGATTCCAGGGTCTTTCCCCGGCAGTCCAGGCGATCCAGTCCACTGAGAGCGCCCTGGTTCAGTTCGCCGATACCAAGCCTTGCGAGCAGGTCTTTCATCGTTTACCTCTAGCCGGCGAGCTTTCTAAGAGTTTCCTCGAAAATGGAAAGCCCCGTATCCACTTCCTCTGCGCTGATGATAAGAGCCGGGCAAAAACGGATCGTGCTCTCACCGCAGCCGAGCAGGAGCAAACCGCTCTGGAATGCGCCCTGAACGATGCGGTCACGCAAAACAGGGGCTCTCTCTTTAGTGATACGGTCCTTCACGAGCTCGACACCCACCATGAGTCCCTTTCCACGCACGTCTCCCATGCACTCGAAGCGCTTCTGCATTTCACTCAGCCCCGCCATGAGCTGCCGCCCCCGGATCTTTGCATTCTCGATCAGACCTTTTTGGAGAAGGTCGATGGTTACCAGGGCAGCCCGGCAGGAAACGGGGTTGCCGCCGAAAGTCGATGCGTGCGATCCGGCATGCCAGTCCATAAGTTTCGCAGTTGCGATCATAGCCCCGAGCGGCATGCCCGAAGCAATTCCCTTGGCAAGGGCCATTATGTCCGGTTCAACGCCGAAGTGTTCCATAGCGAACATTTTTCCGGTTCTTCCCATCCCGGATTGAATCTCGTCGGCAACGAGGAGGATGCCGTATTTTTTTGCCAGTTTGCCGAGTTCTACGTGGAATTCCAGCGGAGGCACGAGATACCCGCCCTCTCCCTGAATCGGTTCGACGAATATGGCCGCAACTTCCTCCGGCGGGATGCATGTGCGGAAAAGGGGATCCTCTATCCAGCGCACGCATGCCGAGCCGCAGGTGGGATAACAGGCCCCGTAGGGACAGCGGTAGCAGTTCGGGTATGGCACGTGGGTGATGCCCGGCACGAACGGATGGTAATACTTCTTCTGATAGGCTTTGCTTGCGGTGAGTGAAAGCGCCCCCATCGTCCGGCCGTGAAAGGCGCCGAAAAAAGCGAGCGTTTGTTCGCGCCTGGTATGATAGCGGGCGAGTTTGAACGAGGCTTCCACGGCCTCTGCGCCGGAGTTGCCAAAAAAGACTTTGGCTCCGCCCGTCATATTCGCGATCCCGGCAAGCTTTTCGGCAAGAACTGTCTGGGGAGAATAGTAGAAGTCCGTTCCTGACATGTGGATCAGTTTTCCGGCTTGATCCCTGATTGCCTCGACGACTTCCGGATGACAATGCCCGGTGCAATTAACGGCTATACCCGCTGTAAAATCCAGAAACCGATTCCCGTCAACATCGTGGACCCACAGTCCCAGCGCTTTCTCGACAACGAGCGGGTAAACCCTTGTATAGGATGGAGAAACGAACTCGGCGTCCGTGCGGATAAATTCCGCAGCTTTCGGCCCGGGCAGAGGGGTCTTTATTAGCGGAGTTTTCATATTTCCCTGCAAATAGAGTAACACACTCCCCAATCATATAATAATCCAGATAGCCACTAAAATAGTTATTCGCGTTTCGAATTCCAGCCCAAAGATACATCAATCTTTGAATAGCCGTAGAGTTGCAGCGCAAATGTGCGGACCGGACACGAAGAGAGCGAAGGCCACGATGGGCTACACTATGATGAGATTCATTAGCCAGTTTCCATCCGGCAAGGGTCCTTTTCCGCCCCCGGATCGGGTCCGGGGCAGGCTCTGGCGGTGTCAATCAATCTCGACGCTCCGCGAGGCGGTACCCAAGTACGCCTCCGCGCAACCCCTCGATTTCCTAGCCAGAACGGAAAATCCCTCCTTTCCGAACAG
>JBEKXG010000139.1:0-11132 GCA_049512295.1 Syntrophobacteraceae bacterium | reverse complement strand
ATTTCACGGGCTATCTCTGCCATGAGGTCAAGAACTGTATCTCAAACCGCTTCCCCATGAGTGCGCTGGCATATGCCCAGACGATGGCCTGGCTGATCGGTGACAGCGCTGCAGGATTGGACCACCTCATCGCCGTCTTGCCGTACACGCTGGCGCATCGGATAAAATGGAAAGAGAGCACTCTGGCACTCCGAGAGAAAGAGCCTCGCTTAGATCCTCTTCCCATTTACCTCGCCAAGAAAGCAGTGGAAGAAGTTCACCGGCGATACATGGAACAGGCGCCACAAATAAAGAGCGCCCTGGCGGCAGCCGGGAGGATTATGGAAGGAGAAAGCCTGGAACCCGTTCAGGGTGATCATCCGCTGTACTGGGAGATCCGGAGGGATCTGGAAATGGCATATGGTGACATATGAAAAACCCCTTTCAAGATTTCCTCTCGATTAAGGTGAAATCCAAAGAAATCCCTTTGCAGGGAATCGTTCGTGCGCAAGAAGAACGGATAGCGCACCTCATCCACAGGTACTCGGAGGTCATCGACGATGCAGTGAGCGATCAGTACCGACCGGGCGGGGAGGGCTGGTGGGACAGGGTTTATGAGAGAATCGCCAAAGGCATTCCCGATGTCGCCTATGACCGCGATGATATTCAAGACCTCTGCGCAGAGCTGGATCGGTCTGCAAGTGAACCATGCCTGATCAAAGAGATCGCGGGGCTATACATTTCCGCCCTGATAAACCATGCCTCCGAAGATCATCACGTGCTGATTCTCGAAGACGAACAGATAACGCACAGTTTCTTGGGATACCGGTTACCCCGCGGAAAGGCCCTGACTCTACAGGGAAACGCCGGAGATTTTATCGGCGCGCGTCTCGCGGGAGGCCATTTGGCAGTCGAAGGGTCTGCAGGCAACTGGTGCGGTGCGGGGATGGCTCACGGAAAAATCGAGGTGAAGGGTAACATCGGCCACAACGCAGGGGCCTGGATGGAGGGCGGGGAGTTAAGAGCCGCAGGCCATATCCGGAGCGTCGGGAAAAATCTCTTGGGCGGAAGCATATACCAGGGAACTCGACTCCTCGCTCCGTCAGAGGAAAATGTGGAGAAGGAATGACGCAAGATCTGGATCATCTCCTGAAAGAAATATGGCCCATAATACGGAAACGGCATCACTACCCCGAACTGCCCGCTCCTCAGTGGTCGTATGGCGAAGAGCGGGTGGCCATGGAGATCAAAGGCAAGCACATATACCTCTCCAGACCGTTTGTAGCCGTCATGGCCGAGGTGCTTGATCCCGGCGAAGTCCTCGAAGCCCTCCTGGATCATGCAGTCTCACACTATCTTTACTGCCCCTGGGATTTTTCCACCCACTTGAGGCTCTACCAGGAGGCGAAAAAAGTGCTGAAAGACAAGGAAATGGCCCGGAAGGCGACAGATAGTTTTATCGATGTCGTGGCCGATACGCATTGCATCAGCCAGATGGAGAGCGCCCTTCCCAAACTCTATGGCCAACTGAAAAGGGGCGTCTGGGATGAAGCGATCCATGCCCTCTACCAGAAGATCTGGGGCATTGATCTGGGTGTGCAGGGGCATGAGGAGATTACCGTCAAACTTTCCCGCCTGCCCTATCTCGATCGCAAGCGCTGGGCTTCGAGCATGCGGAGATTCGCAAGGGACGTTCAACCTCTGTTCAAACTGGAGAAGAACCTCGGGGGCTCTCCCGGACACAACCCCATGGGCGGGCATAGCTTGCAGAAATATTCCTCGGAGGAGATAGAGCAAGGACTCAGGGAGTTCGCCCAAGATGCCGCCTCTCCATCGAAATTCAAAGAAATCGTGGAAGATATGCGTGAAGAACTCCTCGCCGCAAATCAAAACACAGCGCAGGGCATGGGACGTGGGTCCGGAATGTCCACCCAGGCCGACATTCTCTATTACATGAAGCTGGCGGAGGGTTTTTCGCTGCCTATTCAAAAGAAACCCATGGAAAAGAGCGGATGCCTCTACCCGTATCAACATCTGCCGTGGGAGATCGGACGCCCGTTTCAGGACATCGATCCTTGGACGAGCTTTGGAAAGATCATGCCCGGCATTACCCAAATGTGGGAACGTCGGGAGATGGAGATCAGCGGCAAGGAAGAAGGGATCCCGGACTGTATTGTCTTGATCGATTCATCGGGAAGCATGCCCAATCCAACAGAGCGCCTCTCCTATGCCGTTCTCGGTGCGGCTTGTGCGTGCGATGCCTATCTGAAGAATGGAGCCCAGGTTGCAGTTTATAACTTCAGCGATGCCAAGGCGGGGGGACGCGCCATCCTTCCCTATTCGCGTCATCGTAAAGAAATTTACCGCCTCCTCTGTACCTATTTCGGAGGAGGAACCAATCTTCCCATGAAAGAAATAGACAGCCTCCTGGCTGATCGAGGCGCGGATATCTTCCTGATAACCGATATGCAAATTACCAACCTGGAAATTTTGACGCAGTATTTTAGCCAGTGTCCCAACCGGGTGACTGCAGTGCATATCGGAACGAACGAGCATGTGCAAAACTTTCGGAGGTCCATAGCTCTGAGAAAGAACGTGGGGGTCTATGCCGTAGAGAAGAAAGAAGACATCCCTCGGATCGTGCTCGGCAGGATTCGCGAGTATTTTCACACGGAACCTTCAGCAGCAATCCATTAGCTGTATGCCGGCCGTTCTTAAGTTTGGGGTCTGGGCGACATGCCGGTTTTCAGGTTGATTTTTTGTCAAGGGCCTCATATCCTTTTTTTACTATCTCTTGACTCTGTCGCTTCTATACCCTCGCTCACCTTCACTTTCTGCATTAAAGAGGTTCATTGCAACGGAGTTTCGACTCCCGGGAGAAGCCTCATCATGAACGATACGTTGAAGGCCAGAGAGCAGTTGATTCAGGAGCTAATCGAGCTGCGGCGGCAGGTCTCGGAGTTGAGCGCCTCGGAGAAACGGCACCTGGAAATGCAGGAGGCGCTGCGGGCAAGCGAAAGCAAGTATCGAACCTTGGTGGAAAACATTCCCCAAAGGATCCTTCACAAGGATCGCAATTCCGTTTATGTGTCCTGTAACAGGATCTACGCCCGAGATCTAAAAATAATGCCCGATGAAATCATTGGAAGAACGGATTATGAATTCTATTCTCACGGGATGGCTGAAAAATATATTGCGGACGACCGGAGGATTATGTCCACGGGCGAAATGGAAGATATTGAAGAACGATATATTAAGAATGGACATGAAGTGGTCGTCCATACTGTCAAGACTCCCATCAAGGATGACAAAGGACATGTTGTCGGGATCCTGGGTATTTTTTGGGACATCACCAAGCAGAAACAGGCGGAAGAGGAGCTGCAACGATACCGCGCGCACCTCGAAGAACTCGTTTGGGCGCGTACCGCCGAATTGCAGAACATCAACGAGCATCTCCAGCAGGAGATTACGGAGCGAAAACGATCCGAGGATGCGTTGCGGGTGTCTGAACAAAAATATAGTTCCCTTTTGGAGAATTCCTTGACGGGCATCTACATCGATCAGGACGGGAGGATACAGTTTGCCAACAGCCAATTCGCAGAGATTTACGGCTATACCAGGGATGAAGTGGTCGGTATGGAAATCTGGAGGTTAGTTCATCCCAATGATCAGGCTTTCGTCGACGAGATTCGGGTGAAAAGGTTGAAAGTGCAGGATGCTCCCTTGGAATATGAAGCACGAGGGGTCACGAAAGATGGCGAGACCATATGGGTCAAGCGGAGAAATACGCTCATTACTTACAACGGGAAGCCCGCGATCCTGGGAAATGTCGTCGATAACACCAAAAACAGGCAGATGGCGGTTGCCCTGCGGGAATCGGAAGACAACCTTCGCCACCTCTCATCCCACCTCTTGACTGCGCAGGAGAGGGAGCGCGCAAGAATTTCGTCGGAGCTTCATGACGATCTAGGACAAGCACTGGCACTTTTGAAGTTCAAAGTACGGTCTATCGGGAAAAAGGTGGACGTCGAACTTAAAGAAGATTGTGAGAATGCCTTGGTCTATCTCATTGAAATTATTGAAAACGTCAGGAAACTTTCCCGGGATCTGTCTCCGTCGATCTTGAAAGGTCTTGGCCTTTGGGCCGCACTGCGCTGGCTGCTTCAGAATTTCGCCAAACACTCAAAGATGGAAGTCACGATAGATATGGCGGATGTCACGGAAAATCTCAACGAAGAAACGCAGATCATGGTT
Source organism: Syntrophobacteraceae bacterium (assembly GCA_049512295.1). GTDB lineage: Bacteria > Desulfobacterota > Syntrophobacteria > Syntrophobacterales > Syntrophobacteraceae > SbD1. The sequence continues at coordinate 6,899 of JBEKXG010000139.1, read as the reverse complement.
TACAGGATTTTCCAGGAAGCGTTAACCAATATTGGCAAACATTCTCAGGCCAGCCATGTTTCAGTCACGATCCAAGAGCGGGGTGGAGGCATGCTTTTCATCGTGGCAGACGACGGCCGGGGAATCGATCTGGAACGGCTTTTCTCTCGGGAACCGACGGAAAGAGGTTTGGGAATGACCACCATGGATGAAAGAGCGCGTTGCATGGGTGGGACTTTCCAGGTATCGAGTCAGGAAGGGTCCGGCACCAGAATCACGTTCTGGATTCCAGCGGATTCGGGAGGAAATCATGCAGATCTGCCGCATCATTCTCGCTGACGATCATGTCTTGTTTCGTGCCGGGATTAAGAAGATCGTCGAAGAAGACAATGAGATCAAGATTGTCGGAGAAGTAAGCGATGGCGCCGCGCTCCTGAAACTCATCAAGACCGTTACGCCGGATATGGTGATTCTCGACATTTCCATGCCCAACCTCCAGGGAGTGGAGGCAACCCAAAAGATCAAGTCGCGCTATCCGCACATGAAGGTCTTGATCCTGACCATGCACAGGGACAAGGAGTTTCTCCATCATGCCATTTCGGCCGGCGCCGATGGGTATCTGCTGAAAGAAGATGCGGATACTGAGCTCTTCACCGCCATTAATACGATTCGTAGCGGCGGCTCCTATATCTCCCCCCTTCTCTCGGTGGAGTTGGCCAGCGATCTGGTTCGCATCTATCGTGAACGGTTCGAGCCGCCCCTTGAGCATCTGACTCTTCGGGAAATCGAAGTCTTAAGACTGATTGCCGAAGGTCAAATGAGCAAAGAGATCGCCGATCATCTCTGCATCAGCATTCGCACAGTTCACCATCACCGTGAAAACATTCTGAGGAAATTGAACATCAGGAACATCGCCAACCTCGTGAAGTACGCAATCAGTAAGGGATATACCTCCACCTTTGTCTAATCGTTCATTTCCGGCCGCCTCACAGCAGCTTTTCGGTCATGTCCCCGTATAGGCAATACTGCCTATCATAATGGGCATATCTGCCAATTGACCGGATCGCTCTTATTTGCTTAAGTCAAGACAAAGATACGGAAAGACCTCATAAAATAAATAGTGGCAAAAGGAGGTGAAAAAAGGGCACGCGAATGGAGCGGTGAATGGTTGCCAAATTGAATCAACCGCACGAGAAAAGGAGAGTATGAGATGCCTGATGTGAGAGTTGCTGATGCAATGGCAAAGTTTTTGGAAGAAGCGGGCGTAGAGTACGCCTTTGGATTCAACGGACATGGAAACTGGGCGATTTTGGATGCGATCAAGTATAATACCCAGATCCAGGGAATTATGGCCAGACGGGAAGATCATGCCGTCCATATGGCCGACGGTTATTGGCGCGTCAAGCGGCAAGGCGCCCCCGCTTTGGCGGTGACGACGGTGGGTCCGGGAAACATGAATATCCCGTCCGCCCTTGCCAATGCCTTCTACGATTCCATGGCAATGCTGGTCATCGCCGGCGGAGGGCCCACCCAGTGGTATGGCACGGGATGCCTGGAAGAATGCTACCGCTATCGTCCTGAAGGCTGGACCGATGTAGTGCGTCCCATTTGCAAAGCGGCCTGGACGGTGGAAAGGCCAGACACGGCAGTGGAAATGCTTGCACGGGCTTTCAAATTGACCACAGCGGGCCGCCCGGGTCCCGTGGTCCTGCAGGTTCCCTTCGATTTGCAGCACGAGAAGATCCCCATGGACAATGCCCTGCTCGCTTCCATGTACACAAGCAACATCGTCAACAAGGCGCGTCCGGATGCTGTAGCCCTTGAAAAGGCCGCCGAGCTTATCCGAAAGGCCAAAAAACCCCTGGTTCTGGCCGGGGGCGGCGTGTTGAATGCCAATGGCGCGACCGAGCTGCGGGAATTTGTGGAAAAATACAAACTGCCCGTCATGACCACCTTCATGGCAAAAGGCGCGGTCCCGGAGAGTAATCCACTTTCCCTGGGGGCTGCCGGAATGTGCGGAACCTGGCATGCGTATTGCGCGGCCGGCGAGTGCGATGTGCTCCTTGCCTTCGGGGCGCGTTTCAACGATTGCCATACGGCCGCATGGAGAATGTATGCCGGCATACCGAACAAGACCAAGCTCATTCACATTGACATAGATCAGGACGAGATCGGGCGCAATTACCCGACAGAAATCGGCATCGTTGCCGACGCAGCGGTGGCAATCAAAGATATGAGCGCTGCCCTGTCAGGCATGAAACCGCTCGATACAAACGGAGACTGGTGGAAACAAATCAAGAAGTGGGAGACGGAAAATACCGAAAGGAAGAAGGGGGCCATCGAGAGCGATTGGGTGCCGGTTCATTATGCGACGCTCTTCGATAAAGTCAGCCGGGTCATCAATGAAGTTGATCCACAGGCTTCCGTAATGTTCGATACCGGTAACTCACAGTCGTTTGCCCCCAACTTCTTCCAGTCCAACTCGCCCCATGTGAGTACGAACGGCCAATTCGCCCAAATGGGCTTCAACGTTCCGGCGGCCATCGGCGCCAAATGCGCCAATCCCAACAATCTTTCCATAGGGATCGGCGGTGACGGCTCCTTCTTCATGACTACGCTTGCCGTAGCCTCGGCGGTACAGTACAACATTCCCGTCGTGTGGATCGTGTTCAACAACCAGTCGCTCCTGATGGAGACGGAACTGATGATGGATTTTTACGGCCGGGAGACCTTTACGGTTTACAATAAGGAGCCGCTGGATCTCACCAAGAAGGGAAAGAAGACGGTGAGCGTGGGAGAGGCGTGGAATCCCGACATCGTGGAACTTTCCAAGAGCTTGGGCGCGAAGGCGGAAACGATCGTCAAACCTGAGGAGATAGAACCGGCCTTGCGGCGAGCCATCCAGGCGAATGAGCCCTATGTGCTCGATGTCTGGGTAAACAGGCAAACGAAGGGTTGGTACAATATCCCCTTCTATTTCCCGGCAGAGTACAGGGATCGTGGCAAACCCAATCCCTTCCTGCCACCCCACGGAAATATCTATAAAAACAAACCGTAACGTGTAACGTGCGACGGGGCAGTTCCAAAGATCGGACCGCATGCCCCGTCGCTTCTGAACTCTTATACTGGGAAGAAAGGGGTAAGAGAGAATGACTGCTGACAAATATGTTGCTACACTGGTAGAAACATCACGAAGTGCCCAGAAGAAATTCGAGAGTTATAACCAGGAACAGGTTGACCAGGTGGTTAGAGCTGTTGGCAAGGCGGTTTATGATCACGGAGAGGGTCTTGCAAGGATGGCAGTTGAAGAAACTAAAATCGGTGATTACAACTATAAAGTTCTAAAAAACAAGGGTAAGGCCCTGGCTGTATGGAACTATCTAAAAAATAAGCGAAGCGTTGGTATCATCAAATATATCGAAGACGAGGGCCTTGTTGAGGTTGCGAAATCTAAAGGTGTTATCGGCTGTATTACGCCCGTTTCAAATCCAATAGTGACACCAATGCATAACGCAATGATCATTTTGAAGGGACGTAACTCCACGATCATTTGTCCTCACCCATCAGCTAAAAGGTCAGGAAGAGCCACTGTTGATTTTATGAATGCTGCGTTGAAAGAGCTGGGTGCACCTGATAATTTAATTCAGTATGTCGATGAACCTACTTTTGAAATTTCACGTGAAGTCATGAAACAAACTGACACATGTGTATCAACAGGCGGTGCAGGTCTCGTGAAGGTAGCATATGCTAGTGGAAAGCCCGCGTACGGTGTTGGCCCTGGAAACGTACAGTGTATCATTGACACTGATGCTGACGTTCCTTATGCAGTGAAGTGTATTTTGACAGGACGCGCGTTTGACAATGGTATACTTTGCACGTGCGAGCAGTCTGCACACTGTCATGAATCTCAGTTCAACGCGGTAGTTGAAGAATTCAAGAAGCAAGGGACGTATTATGTTGAAAAACCAGAAGAAGTTAAGAGATTAAGAGAGGCTTGTTTCCCGGACGGTAACATAAATAGGAAACTGGTGGGTAAGTATGCATATGAAATTGCGGAAACAGCAGGCCTTGAAATTGGCGATGCGACGGTTATTATGGTAAAAGCGGATGGCCCAGGAAAAGAAGACCTGTTTGCCAAGGAAAAAATGTTCCCTGTTCTCGCAATTTATAAATATAAGACGTGGGAAGAGGCGGTTGACAACGTAAATGCAAATATTGAAATTGAAGGTAAGGGACATAGTATAATTATACATTCTCATACGCAAGACCACATTGAATATGCAGCACTCAATGTTTTCGTATCACGATTTCTTGTAAATGGAATTGGCTCACTTGGTCTGGGCGGTGCATATGCAAATTCACTCGTTCCTACTGGAACTGTTGCATGTGGAAGCTGGGGTAATAATATCACAACTGACAACATAGATTACACTCATTTAATTAATATAAGTAGAATTGTATATACAAGATCTAACCCTCACATTCCTACTCCGGAGGAGATATGGGGATAATTTAGAGAAGGTTATAGCATAGAATATCGACTAAAAGATAAGGTTGTAATTATAATAGGTGCAAGTTCAGGGTTGGTGCGTGCCACCGCGGACATGTTTGTCAGGCAGGGGCAAAAGGCCCTCGCAGGCGCCAAGGTCAACCAACATGTTATCGCAACTCCGGGCAGACTCGATCAAATGCACGCCGAAGCACAAGCCGGGGCGGCCTTACAGGCCGCGACGGTAGGCCTCACGCCTCAGCCGGTGCTCGGCAGCCCTGAAGCTTCATTGGCCCAGGATGTGGTCCAGCCCTTCGACAAGCGTTACAGACCTCTCGTCCGAACTCGAAGTAATGCTGAAAAGATCCTCTATCCCGCACCCCAATTCTTTTGCCGGCAAAAGGGCGTCGCGTATATTCGGAACACAGCGGCCGGATTCCATATCATACAGGACTTTCAGAGACAAACCCGCCATTAAGCTTATTACAGGACTTTCAGAGACAAACCCGCCATTAAGCTTATTTTGCTTTAAATTCAAAAGGTTATACCGCGAACCATGTAGAACCTATCCGATCTGACCTCGGTTTATGTCCCAAGGACGCAAAATTATTCGAAAACTATAATTTTTCACTTGACATGTAGAACCTATGGTGTATGCTCTCTGCATGCCGCATCTATATAAAAAGACATTCAAGGGTAGAACCTATTGGTACCTGCGTGAGGTCCACCGCGTCGGCGGGAAGGTCCAGGTCAAATGGCAGAAGTATCTCGGTACCGCCGACACCATTCTTGCCAAGATTGAAGAGGCCGAACGGGCGGCAAAACCCGCGCGACTCAAAACCGAGTCCTTCGGGGCCATCTTTGTTGCCCATTGTCTTGAACAGGAGCTTGACACCATTGGCATCATAGATGGCATTATCCAAAGAGCCCGCAACGAGACGGGTCCAACTGTCGGTGAATACTTCTTCTATGCCTGGGCAAACCGCATGGTTGACCCCAAGAGTAAAAGGGCCTTGGAGGACTGGTATCGAACGACCGCCGTCCAACACATACGCCCCGTTGACCTTTCGCAGCTCTCATCGGAGCGCTACTGGGAAAAATGGGATCGACTCTCCGCCGAACAAATTGAACAAATCGGCACACAATTCCTGCAAAAACTCTGGACGCGCCACAATCAGTCGCCCCATAGCCTTCTTTTTGATACCACCAACTACTACACCTACATGGCCTCTAAGACGGAAAGTGAATTGGCCGTCAGGGGGCACAGCAAGTCCGGAAAACACCAGTTGCGTCAGGTGGGGCTGGGGCTGCTCCTGGATCGCGCGAGTTCGCTGCCTCTCTACTACAAGGCATATCCGGGAAATCTCCATGACTCAAAGCTCTTTTACCAGATCCTTGATGAGATCTTTGGCGTGATCATGGGCTTTGCCGAAGACCAAAGGGATCTCACGGTTGTCTTCGACAAGGGCATGAACTCCGAGGATAACATTGAGCTGATCGACGGCCAGCGCCAGATTCATTTCATCACCACATACTCCACCTACTTTGCCGAGGAACTGGCCCGGATCAATGCCAAGCACTTTGTGCCGCTCGATATCGCGAAAAACCGCCAACTGATGACCTCGGGCAAAGATGGCGACAGGCTTTGCGCCTTCCGCACGACCGAGACTTTGTGGGGACGTGAACGCACGGTGGTGATAACGTTTAATCCGGCCACCATGCGCAAGAAGCTCTACGATCACACCCGCAAGCTTGAGCGACTCCGGGCCGAGCTGATCGAATATCGCAGAAAATACAACCACAAGCAACGCAACTGGCAAAGCGCTACAGCCGTTGCCAGGCGCTACCGCAAGCTCTGCGATCAGCTCTATATCAGCCATAAATGTTACCGGCTTGGATTTGAAAATGGGACGATGAGCTTTCGAAAAGACGCTTACGAGATTGGCGCAATTGAGGCTATGATGGGCAAAAACATCATTGTTACCGACAACCATGACTGGTCTACTGAAGACATTGTGAGCGCATCGCTTGACAGGCATCGCATTGAGCAGCAGTTTCGGGCAAGCAAGGCGAGCTGTCATATCCGGGTTAACCCGATGTTCCACTGGACGGACAGCAAGATCCGTTGCCACCTTCTTACCTGCGTCATAGCACTTGCCTGTCTGAGGCTCCTGGAGATTAAGGCCGGAGATAAACACACGGCCAAAAGCATCATGGAAGAGATGGAACAGCTCGATTGCGTGCTTTCCTGGCAGCGCAAGGAGAAAACGCCCCAAGTCCACATAGAAGACCCCACCGAGTTTCAAGCACAAGTTCTGGCCAGCCTGGGACATCAAATAAAAGACGGTTCGGTTCTACAAATCTCAGTCTAATTTTCTATGGATTTTCAGTAGGTTGGATAGTGCCGTCTCGCCAGTCTCTGAAAGTCCTG
>JBEKXG010000138.1:0-9272 GCA_049512295.1 Syntrophobacteraceae bacterium | reverse complement strand
TCCTCCTGAATGGCTGCCAATAGAGCAGCTAAAGCTGGAAGAATTACATCTCACCGACAAGCCTGTGCGGTATGAGAAGGAATATATCAGGAAAGACGGTAGTCGGGTTCCAGTTGAACTGCTGGTCCACCTCGTGACGGATTCAGTTGGCGCACCGCAGTACTATTATTCCTTCTTGACTGACATCACCGAGCGCAAGCGGGCGGAGGAAGCACTAAGCCTGCGAGAGTCTTACCTGACAGCCATTTTAGAAAATCAGCCCGGCCTGGTCTGGCTCAAAGATAAAGAGAGCCGTTTTCTCGCCGTAAACCAGGCCTTTGCTCGGTCTTGCGGCATGGAGAGGCCGGAAGAGGTTCTGGGAAAAACCTATCTGGACATCTGGCCAAGAGAACTCGCGGAAAAATACCGAAACGGTTTCGCAGCGCCATTGCCAATGCTGCCATCGCCTTTGCCATGACTACACCCGATGGCCGTTTCGTTGACGCAAACCCCGCCTATTGCTCGATTACAGGCTACAGCATCGAGGAACTGCGTAGACTTGAATTTCCACGACTTATTCATCCCGACGACTATACGGAGAACATGAAGCTGATTGACCGGATGATTGCCGGCCAAATCCACGATTTCGTGATCGAGAACCGCTATTTCCGCAAAGACGCCGAAATCGTGTGGGTCCGCAAAAGCGTTTCGCTGGTGCGCAACGAGGAGGGCGAACCTCAGTGGATCATCGCGCTCGTTGAAGACGCCACCGTCCGCAAGCAGGCGGAAGAGGCCCTGCGCGAAAGCGAAGAGCGTCTGCGCCTGTTGGGGGATAACCTGCCGGAGAGCGCGGTCTATCAATATGTCCACGAAACCGATGGCAGTGTCCGTTTCCTTTACTTCAGCGCTGGGATCGAACGGCTAAACGGTGTCAAGGTCGAGGAAGTGCTGCGTGATGCTGGTACGCTGCACCGGCAGAGTCCGCCAGAGTATATCGAGCGGCTCAAGGAAGCTGAAGCAAAGAGCGCCCGCGAGTTGTCGGACTTCGACATGGAAATACCGATGCGCCTGCCCGATGGTCAAACGCGTTGGATGAGGCTCCATTCCCGTCCGCGCCGTATGTCTGACGGGCGCACCATCTGGGACGGTGTGCAAATCGATGTGACCGGGCGCAAGCGGGCTGAGGAAGCGTTGCGCGAGAGCGAGGCAAAGTACCGGACCTTGTTCGAGAATATCCAGGAGTTGCTCACTGTGTACGAGGTTGAGTGGGACGACCACGGAAGGATCGTTGAGCGCAGATTGCGCGACGGCAACCCGGCGTTTTTGCGCGCCGCCGGGGTTTCGTCCATCGACGAGATCAGAGGGAAGACTTCAGGCCAAGTCTTCGGGAAGGACTGGTCGCAGTTCCACTTGTCCGCTGTCCAGGAAGCAATGGAAACAGGCGAGGTGCTGGTGCAGGAAGCCTATAGACCGGAATCCGGGCGCTATTACATAACAACTGTCGTCCCCTTGGACGCCAACACTTACATCGGCACCGGCCTGGATATAACAGAGCGTAAAAGAGCAGAGCAAGAACTGCGTCTCTCCGAGGAGAAATTCTCCCTGGCCTTTGCCAACAATCCGGCAGCCATTGCGATGACGCGCCTCACTGATGGGCTATTCCTGGAAGTCAACGATACCTGGGTGGTGTTGAACGGATACAGCCGAGAGGAGGCAATTGGCCGTTCCGCCAGGGAGATGCAATATCTGGCCGACAAACGAGGCTGCATCCCATTTCGTTCGGGAGTTGCGGGAGAAGGGTTCCCTGCGCGGATGGGAGCAAGAGTTTCTGAAAAAGTCCGGCGACGTCTTGGTGGCGCAGCTATCGGCGCAGGTCCTGACGGTACAAGGCGAAACGGTGGTCCTTTCGACCTTGGTGGACATAACCGAACGCAAACAGGCCGAGGAAGAGCTTCACAAGGCAAAGGAAGAAGCTGAAAGTCATGCTAAAGAGCTTGAAGCTCTCATGGATGCTGTCCCTGCTTTGATTTGGATCACTCGTGATACTGAATGCCTTTCGATGACGGGAAACCGGGCTGTCTACGAATTCCTTGGGATGCCCATGGGAGCAAATGTTTCGAAGACGGCACCTGAAACTGTGCGCCCGGTGCATTTCAGGGCATTAAGAAACGGCATGGAAATTCCTCTGCACGAACTTCCCATGCAGCGAGCAGCAAAAGGCGAGGGGATGCAAGATTATGAGCTGGAATATGTATTTGACGATGGTACGTCCAAAATCACTTTAGGAAATACCACACCGCTCTATGATGCTGCAGGGCATGTGTATGGAGCAATTGCGGCGTTCGTTGACATTACCGAGCGGAAAAGAATTGAAGAAGAGCTGCGCGAGAGCGAAGCCAGGTTTCGCGCGCTGGTGCAGGCCAGTTCTGATGTCGTGTATCGCATGAGCCCGGATTGGAGCCAGATGCGCCAGCTTGGTGGCCGGGATTTTATCCCCGACACGGAAACGCCAAGCAACACTTGGCTTCAGAAATACATTCACCCGGATGATCAGCCGCTCGTCACGGCGACCATCAACGAAGCCATCCGGAACAAGAGCATCTTTGAACTTGAACACCAAGTACTGCGCGTGGACGGCAGTCTTGGCTGGACGTTCTCGCGTGCGATCCCACTGCAGGATCAAAACGGCAAAATCGTCGAATGGTTCGGTACCGCTAGTGACATCACCGAGCGCAAGCGGGCAGAAGAGGCTTTGCGCGGCAAGGAAGCCACTCTTAGGGGAATCCTCGACGCAGCCAAGGAATCGATTTGGCTTTTCAGCCCCGACGGTTTTGTTGTAACGGCCAACGAAACTGCCCTCCTGCTTTATGACAAGTCGGCCGGTGAGGTTATCGGCAAGCATTTTACCGAAATCTTACGCAGTGAGCTGGCACGTTCGCGTCTGGAGCATTTGAGAGATGCCGTAGAGTCGGGGCGGGCCGTCGAGTTCGAAGATCAGCGCAACGGGATTTTCTTTCATCACAATCTTTATCCGGTCCTCGACGCCGAAGAGCGAGTGACTAGTGTGGTATGCTTCAGCCGGGACATCACCGAGCGCAGAAAAATGGAGGACGAGCTTCGCAAATCGCGTGATGATTTGGAGTTGCGCGTGCAGGAGCGCACCGCCGAACTGGTCAGCGCAAACCAACTGTTGCGAAATCAGGCTGCTCTTTTAGATCTGGCCCATGATGCCATTCTGGTGCGTGGTGTGGATGATACCGTTAAATTCTGGAATAACGGGGCAGTAGAGACATACGGGTTCCTGAAAGAGGAAGCGCTTGGCAAATCGATTCATGAATTTTTGCAAACAAAATTCCCCGAACCGCTTGATCAAATCTTGGAGCATGTGGCGCGAAAGGGGCGATGGGAGGGTGAGCTAACTCACACGACCTCCACCGGGAAAGAAATTATTGTCGAGAGTCGATGGGCTGTGCAGACGGATAAGGACGGAATGCCAGTCGGGGCACTTGAAATTAACCGTGATGTTACGACTAGAAAACTCGCAGAAGAAGCCCTGAGATCAAATATAGCAAGACTTGAGCTGGTCAATGCAGAGCTTCAGGAATTTGCTTTCGTGGCATCTCACGATCTCCAGGAACCCCTGCGCAAGATACAGACTTTCTGCGACATGGCCCAAAAAAGATGCGCTCCCGTTTTGGACAGTACCAGCAAGGATTACCTGGATCGGGTCGTCAATTCGGCAAGTCGTATGCGACTACTATTGCGTGACTTGCTCGAATTCTCCAGGGTAGCTACGAGACTAGAACCATTTAAAGAAATGGACCTGGCCAAAATAGTGCGGGAGGCTGCGGATGTCTTCGAGGCATCCGTCAAAGAAACAGGTTGCCAAATCGAAATCGAAAATATGCCTGCCATTGAGGCTGATGAAAGTCAGATGTTACGGCTCTTCCAGAATCTAATTGGTAACGCGCTGAAATTCCGAGGAGGCGAAGCTCCTCGGATCAAGGTTTACGGCAAGTTAGACCAAAAGAGGGTATGTGAGATTTTTGTAAAAGACAACGGTATCGGATTTGATCCGCAGTTTGCCGAGCTTATTTTCAAGCCCTTCCAGAGATTGCATGGCCGCATCAAATACGATGGAACCGGCATGGGTCTTGCGATATGCCGCAAGATTGTTGAACGACATGGCGGAACCATCAGTGTCGAAAGCGAACCTGGGAAAGGTTCGACCTTCATAATTCGCTTGCCGGTAAAGCAAGACAGGTGGGAGGAAGTGTAGTGGCCGAAGGACCACAAAAGACGGTCTTGATGGCCGACGACGATGCAGAAGATTGCATGCTGGCCTCCCACGCCCTTGCGGAAAGCGAAGCAGAGGTAGCATTCTCCTGTGTTGAGAATGGGATCGAACTCATGGATCACCTTTCAGGGCATTCCCGCTCTGAGGCAAGACGATTGCCTGACCTTATCCTACTCGATCTGAATATGCCGCGAAAGGATGGCCGGCAAGCCCTCATCGAAATCAAATCCGAGCCCGCTCTTCAGCATATCCCAATCGTAATTCTAACCACATCCGAAGAGCAAGAGGATGTAGACCTCACATTGAAAGCCGGGGCCGAGTCATTTATCACCAAACCAGCGACTTTCGATGAATGGGTCGAAGTAATGAAATCTCTTGCTGAGAGTTGGCTGAGTTAGTTGGCCAAATAGCGTACACGCACCGGAAAGGCAAAACCAAAACCTGTTATTAACTCCATCTTCCGCTGTACGTAACAAATCCCGATAACCCCGATCAACTCGTGCCATGGAAAGTTGCTGTATCTTGTCAGAAGGTGAATCCGGAAAATGCGAGAGCCCATAACGAGATATGATCTTCATGTGTAAAATGAAGCTATCTGAAGCAGTGAGGATCGGCACCATGGCAGTCGGCATCGGAAAACGGCGGGGCGTGTGAGATTGGATTGGATCTATCGCATTTAAAGCACGTTGGCGTATATACTTTTTATTTCCTCCGGTTGTACACAGAGATACTCCAAGGTCTGCCGCTCGGAGGAATGGTTGAAGCACACCATAAGTTCGGGCAGACCGCGTCCGAAGGTCACCCTCTGATGGTAGCCCCACGTCTTCCTGAGAGAATGGCTCCCAGCACACCAGGATCGAAGATATTTAGAGATACTTTCCGTCCATTATGCTGGAAAAGAAAGCCTGTCTGCAGAAAAGGGTCAGCTCTCCACCAACGCCAGTCCTGAGCACCTTTTAGGATTTTCGAGCTTGTCCCGGCACACCAATAAAAATTCTAAAAAAAGATTTGACTGTTCATTCCAGAGCGAGTATGTTCACATAAATCGCACTTAGTTCAATATAAAGGACAATTGTTCATCAAAAAGGCGTTCGGAATGGGCATGAGATATCTGCTGGAAATCTTGAAGATCGTTGAGGGGGGCCTACAGTGCGACCGCGTAAAAGTGGCTGCATATGTGGAACAAATTGTTGAAAAACTTCAGGCTGAGGGCGATGAGAAGACCGCGTCTCGATTAAAAAGAGCTATTGCCGGTGCGCAACCGAGCGATTTGAGCCTGACTCGTTTTAATCCCAACGGGCGCGTTCCTGTTGATCCGGAGTCACGTTTGGGGCTTGCCGATGAGGAGATCGTTGCTTTAGAAGATGCGGAAGTTTTTCTCGATTCCGATGTTCTAGAAGCAGTTGAAGAATTCGTCAGATATATTCAATCCGCGGATCGATTGTTGGCAGAAGGTATTGGTATAGCTCCATCCCTTTTGGCGTTCGGACCTCCTGGGTGTGGCAAGACCGAGTTAGCAAGATATATTTCGGCTCTTTTAAAATTGCCTCTGCTCACTGCTCGGACCGAAAGTCTTATATCGTCCTATTTAGGTAATACAGCAAAGAATTTACGAATCCTGTTTGAACACGCTATGAATCGTCCATGCGTGCTATTTTTGGACGAGTTTGATGCCGTAGCAAAATTGAGGGATGACCGACACGAATTGGGCGAACTGAAGCGCGTGGTTGTAAGCCTTCTTCAGAATATTGATGCTCTTGACAACAAGACCGTACTCATCGCGGCAACCAACCATGAACATCTTCTCGATGAGGCAATTTGGAGAAGATTTAATTATAGAATACATATGAATCTTCCTGGTCAGGAAGTCAGGGATAAACTCTTTTGGAAGTTTTTGGGCCGTTTCGCATTGGCCAAGGACATCCGCCTTTTTTCAAAAGCTACTGAAGGGCTTTCCGGATCTGACATTCGGCAGATTTGTGAAAATGCTGTCCGGAGCGCAATCCTGCAGAACACCGATCAAGTTTCAGATATTGAAGTGTTGAAGCGCATACTCAAATTCCGCTTACCTCAGGATTTGGCTCCAGGTGCTAGTCTTAAAGATAAGCTTCACAAGGTGCGTGAACTTGACCCCAAAGTTTTTACTTACCGGCGTCTTGCGGAGATATTTGGCGCTTCGCTTGGCACCGTATCGCAACACCTGCAGGACAAGGAGTAACCCATGGCAGATGATCCCATTCGTCTCCCCATAAAGATTGTTATACCTGAAGCAAAGGATTTCATTAGTCCGGAGGCGGGTGGAGGCGAGCGAAAAGTATTTGGCGAAGTCGGCCAGGAAACCCGTTCCCTTTTGGTGAACCAGCTTGAAATCGTCGAGCAACACTTTTCTTCAAGCTTTAATCAATATCCCGGAGTTCCGGGAGTAGCTCAGGTATTTCTGAAAGAAAAGGCTTTAGCCAAAAGCCACCGTCCGAGTAATTTGTTGAGTTATGACACCTGTCCGATAATCGGGGTAGGAGGAATTGGGGAGCTCCTGGTCAGTGTGAAATCTAATGGGTTGCACCGGCTTGCTCAAAAAATCGCAAAAACCTCCACAAAAACCGGTATAGCCGACATTTCCACGATAGAACGTATCAAACCCTATGGTCTCTCGGATGTGCTCGGCCTCCAAGGATTGGTTCCACTCAAACGAGCCACCACTGTGCTCAAAATGCGTCTTTTTTATCATGGGGATGCTGCCCTGGATGATCTGATACTCAAGGCATTCAAAAGGCAAACACGCCAGCTTGGACTTGTTTCTAAAGAGGTGTATTATGCCCCAGGAATGCGAATTTTTCGTATCAATAACGCAGATAATGAAACTCTTAGCCCCTTGGCGGAATTCATTGGGACACAGAGCTTATCGGTATTTCCTCGCTACGGGCTTTTGCATACTGAGTCCATCCCTCTGCGGCCAGCCCAAAGAACAGATTTTCCCCCACCGAAGAGGAACACGGAATATCCCTTGGTTGGCTTAATCGATTCAGGAATCGATCCCGAAAATAAACTGCTGGAGCCTTGGATTGCTGCCAAATACGAATTTGTTCCAAAAAAACTTCGGGACCACGGTCACGGAACATTCGTAGCAGGCCTTATTGTGCATTCAAAAAATCTCAATGGCAATGATGTCCGATTTCCCGGGGTTTCAGCAAAAATAATTGATATAGCAGCCATTCCCAAGGGAGGGACAATATCAGAAGATGAGCTGCTAATCATTCTGGAGGATGTGCTTAAGCAAAACCGAGAAGTTCGCGTCTGGAATTTCTCATTGGCTAATCCAAACAGGATTTGCGGAAACAACTCCTTTTCCGATATGGCCATAGCACTGGATAGGCTCCAAGATGAGTATGGGGTTTCCTTTGTTTTAGCGGCAGGCAATTACGATACTCCGCCCTTTCGAGGGTGGCCGCCAGAGGATTGTGGCGAAGCGGATCGCATCTGTGCTCCCGCTGACTCTGTGCGGGGTATCACAGTAGGCTCATTAGCTCATATCCACAGGCCGAGTTCGCGAGTCAGAGTTGAAGATCCCTCTCCCTTTTCGAGGCGGGGACCCGGACCTGTATTTTTGCCAAAACCGGAATTAACCCACTACGGTGGTAATTGCGACAGTAGAGGCAATTATGCCCAGACAGGCGTAATCTCGCTCAGCGCCAATGGTTACATTGCTGAGAATATCGGAACGAGCTTTTCAACCCCCATTGTTGCTTCCTTATTGGCGAATGTGGGGGATGCCTTCATAGAGCCGCCTTCTCGAAATCTCATAAAAGCTCTGCTGGTCCATTCAGCTGTTCTCGATTCAAAGCTGCTCAAATCGGAAAAGCTAAGATATCGCGGATTTGGAGTACCAAAAGATCTAACCACAATAATCACCTGTGAAAACCACTCTGCTACATTGGTGCTTGAACCGGAACTCCTGCCGGGGATGGAGCTGGAAAAATGGCCCTTTCCGATTCCTGGCTGTTTGAGAGGGCCAGGTGATGTTGTAAGAGCCGATATTGTAATGACTTTAGTTTATGAGCCGCCTTTAGATGCGAGCTTCGGTTCTGAATATTGCCGGAGAAACGTTGAGGCATCCCTTGGAATCTATGATCGTGATTCCCAAGGTGCCAGACACCATAAGAAACAAATTCCGCTCGAACCCGCCGATATAAGCGAGCGGTATGAAAGATATTTGGTAGAGCATGGTTTTAAGTGGTCTCCAGTAAAGGTTTATCGGAGAAGCCTAAAGCGAGTTCAGGGCAAGGACTGGCGGTTGCTGATTAAACTTTTCAACCGGGGCGATTTCCTTTCATCTCATACCCAATCAGCGGCTTTGGTCATTACGATTTCAGACCCACAGGGAAGTGGGCCGGTATACGATGAACTCGTTAGAATCATGAATCGAGCAGGTTGGATTACTGCCGATCTTCAAGTGAAGGAGCGTATCCGGGCAAGAGCATCATGATGCTTCAGGCAGAAAAAGGCGCAGGGAGGGTTGGACTTCACACGAGGCAGTGTCTGTCTGGACAAGTCACGGCCTCTAAAACAAACGCTCCCGGTTCTGGCCGGAGCGTTTGTTTGATTTTTTTCAAAAATTGATCTTGATTTTAACCGTTAAGCAGGTTAGCTTATAGGCAATGGTGTTTAACGGAAATCCCCTCATGACAGGAGGCGCAGTAAATAGGCAATGCACACCAGGGCCGGAGGTTAAAATGGAGCAAACTACGAAACGATTTGGAGAGCGGCTGAGGGAGTTGCGGGAGGGAGCCAGGAAGAAATTGAAGGATTTGGCAGAAGTTATGGATTGGTCTACTGTATACATTTCGGATATCGAGCTGGGGCGCCGCAACCCACCATCACAGGAAAAAATCCTGAAAATCAGCAAATTTCTCGGCGTCCATCCAAAGGAGCTGCTCGATTATGCAGACCGGGAGATGAAGCGGGTGGAACTTGAGCTTAATGCAGAAAAACCCGACCG
>JBEKXG010000137.1:0-9272 GCA_049512295.1 Syntrophobacteraceae bacterium | reverse complement strand
TGAGGTAACCCCCAATATGGAGAACATACCCCCGCGCGGCCGGATTCAGACATCATTGACGGTTGAAACCGATGTGCCTTCGGGAGAAAAGCTGGAAGTTCAGGTCCAGGCAATCAATCTGGCGGAAACGCATAAGTGAGGCCTGGTTCTTGGTGTTGTCAAAACCTTGATTGCCTTTGCAACGGCCAATGGAGAAAAACCGAACGTTTTTGTTGAAGCTCCGGACAATCTTACTTATAATTGCGGGCGGTTTTCGGGGCGCGGCAGTTTTATGATAAATTGCGGTCCTCGGGTTGGATCTTTTGTAATTAAGCCTGATTAATCCTTCGGGGAGTTTTGCCTTAAAGGGAGACTCCCTTTTTTGCTTCGGTACGGGACGGTGGCGGCAAATGAGCAGCATGAACGGAAAAAGGTTATTTTTGTCGTGCTTTCTGGCCGTTTTTCTAAACGGTTTTATATTTTGCGGTGGTTTTGCCCGGGCGGATCAGAAGGCAACTCCCAACCAGCCTGAAAAACGAACTGCCCTGGTCATCGGCAACGCCGCCTATGCCTCGGGACCTCTTCGGAATCCCGTTAACGACGCCCGTGCTATGGCAAAGGCGCTCGAGGATCTGTCCTTCGAGGTTACTCTGAAGGAAAATTTGGACCAGAAACAAATGAAGCGCGAGATCCAGGTTTTCGGGGAAAAGCTCCAGAAGGGTGGCGTCGGGCTTTTCTACTACGCCGGACATGGGATCCAGGTGAACGGGCGCAATTACCTTCTGCCCGTGGGCGCGGCGATCGAGCATGAAAAGCAGGTCGAATATGAGGCGGTCGATTTGGGCGCAGTGCTGAGCGAAATGGACTACGCCCATGCCCGAATGAATATCGTTATCCTGGATGCGTGCCGAGACAACCCGTTTGCCCGAAGTTTCCGCTCCACATCTCAAGGGCTCGCCTCGGTGGACGCTCCGACCGGCACTCTCATCGCCTATGCTACTGCACCTGGTTCTGTGGCCAATGACGGCCAGGGAGAAAACGGCGTCTATACGGGCGAACTCATCAAGGCTATGATTCAGCCGGGACTAAAGATCGAAGACGTCTTCAAGCAGGTGCGCTCGGCGGTGCGCGAGGCAACCGGCGGCAGGCAGGTGCCATGGGAATCTTCATCCCTGGAAGGCGATTTTTACTTCCTCTTCCCTCAGCATCAGCCTCCTGTACAGGCTGCCTCAATTCCACCGAAGCCAAGTCCTCAGGGCGCATCGGAGCGTTCGGCCTCCGGACAGGCTGAGGAATCCACCTCACGCGGCGAAAAGCTTTCCAGGAGCCTCAAGACCTGGAAAGAGCCTGTCACGGGACTGGTGTTCGTATGGGTGCCGGGCGGATGCTTTCTCATGGGCAGTCCGAAAAGTGAGAAAGATCGCTCGGAAGACGAGGGGCCGGTCCACGAGGTCTGCGTCGATGGCTTCTGGATGGGCAAAACGGCGGTAACCAACGCTCAATTCAGACAATTCCAGAAGGAACACGACAGCAGAGACTACGCCGGCCATTCGCTCAACGGCGACAGTCAGCCTGCGGTATTCGTGAGTTGGCAGGACGCTAACAACTTTTCCCAGTGGCTCACCGGCCAGAACGGCGGGCAATACAATTTCCGGCTGCCGACCGAAGCGGAGTGGGAATACGCATGCCGGGCCGGTTCCGAAACCACCCGGTATTGGGGTGAGGATAGCTCCAGGGCCTGTATTTACGAAAACGTCGCCGATTATACCGCCGAAAAACAGCTCGGCATTAAGTCGGTTCACGAATGCGATGACGGCTACGCCGCGACCGCTCCCGTCGGTTCTTTCCAGTCAAACGCTTTCGGTCTTTACGATATGCTGGGCAACGTACTGGAATGGTGCTCCGACGTCTATGGCGTGGATTCATATGTGCGGCACGACAGGAGCAATCCCCAAAATACCGATGTGAGCATGGGACAGAGCCGGGTGATTCGAGGCGGGTGCTGGCATGGTTCTGCGGATTCCACCCGGTGTGCTGTTCGCAGAAGCGGTCTGCCCGACGGCATGAACGACGACCTCGGGTTCCGGATCGTGCGCGAGCCTTAACAAATAGGATGTTTGCTCATTTTGCGGAATTTCGATCTCAAACATGGAGGCTAAGATGAAAGTTGTCGGATTCAACGGAAGCGCGAGAAAAGACGGCAATACGGCCATTCTGATCAATTATGTCTTTAGGGAACTCGAGAATGAAGGCATCGAAACGGAGATGGTGCAGCTTGCAGGTGAGGATATCCATGGCTGCAAGGCTTGTTTCAAGTGTTTTAACAACAGAGACGGCCACTGTGCCGTTGATAATGATTATTTGAACGAATGCATCGACAGGATGACTCAGGCCGATGGGATAATACTGGGTTCTCCTACATACTTCACCGATGTAAGCGCCGAGATGAAGGCCTTGATCGACCGAGCCGGCCTGGTGGCCAAGGCAAACGGCGACATGTTCAAGCGCAAGGTTGGGGCGGCGGTTGTGGCCGTGCGCCGCGCCGGGGCAATCCACGTATTTGATTCCATAAATCATTTTTTCCTGATCGGCCAGATGATCGTACCCGGCTCAAGCTACTGGAACATGGGATTCGGACTGGATAAAGGAGACGTGGAGAAGGACGCCGAAGGGGTCGAGACGATGAAGGCCCTGGGGCGCAATATGGCTTGGCTTCTCAAAAAGATTAATGCATAGGAGCCGCCTGGCCGGGTCTTGAGTTTGTCCACGCTCCGCGAGGTGTCCGGCATTCGGCATCGTGTTTCAGAGGCAAATACATGAAATTCAGAAAAAGATCGATTTTGTCAGCCGTTTTCGTGCTGCTCTTCTTTCAGCTTGCTTCCAGACCCGGCGGGGCCTTGAGTTTGTCCTTTGCAGCCGAGGACACTTTATCAGTTAAAGACACGGGGCGCACTTCCGATCCCGAGGTGATATTTCGCTGGGCTTTTGCAGCCATGTCGGGGCAGGATGCAAAGAGGAGCATGGGGCCGGTCACTGAGGACATGGCCCTCAAATCCGGCGACCAACTGAAGATGATGGTGGAACTACAGCGAAGATGTTTCGTGTACGTTTTCCACCACAACCGGCAGGACGGCGTCAAGCTGCTTTTCCCGTACGCCCTCCAGCAGTTCGAAGGGGATTATCAGCCCAATCGCAGATATTATATCCCTCGGGGCGAGGCCTGGTTCAGGCTGGACGAAAATCCCGGCCGGGAAGTATTTTACCTGGTAGCCTCCGCAAAGCGCCTGGATGAGCTGGAAAAGGCATATCTGCGGCATGACTCGGCCGAAGCCGCTTTCAAAGCTGAGACAGCCGGTGCGCTACTCGATCAGATAAAAGAGCTCAGAAGACAACACCGCGAACTGACTTCGCCCGCCGAGCGGCCTGTTCCCATCGGAGGCACCCTTAGAAGCGTCGAAAAAGTCGAAGACCCCAACCGGTTCGACATCGCGGCTTTTGCTGAGGAAGTCTTTTCGACCGGCTTCGTGGCCAGGACTTATACAATTGAGCACAAGTGACCGGAAGCGGAGCCGGATTTATCTGTTTGCGGCAATAGCTGCGCTCGGTTTTGTCCAACTGGTTTTCCAGCTTTTTCCCGGAGTGTTTGAAACCTGGAATTCACAGGTCTTCGACAGGTTTTTCCTGATCCGATCCTCGATTGGCGCCTTCAGGCCCCCCTACGAGGGGACCGTTGTACACATTGACATAAACGATACCGCGATCCAGCAGATGAAAACCTATTATCTGAGCCGCTCCCAGTACGCCCGGGTGATTCGAAATCTCGCCGGGATGCGCGTAGCGGCCCAGGTATACGATCTGATTTTTGCGGCCGGGACCAGCCAGGCGGACGACCAGGCGATAATCGGAGCGGTACGTGAGGCCGGCAACGTCTACTTCGGCATGGCCTTTGCCCTGGGGTCCCGGAGTGAGGCGCGCTCCGGCCGCATCGCCCCGGAAATCCGCGAATATCTCGACCACACGAAGTGGAACGTGAAAGTGAAGGGCGGAGTCCGGGACCTCTATACCGGGACGAAGCCGCTCATCACTTTTCCGCCCCTTGCAGAAGTCTCCAGTGGGATCGGGTTTCTCAGCCTGACAACAGACCGGGACGGAGTGATTCGCAGGGTGCCGCTGCTCGTCCGATACGAAGACGGGTTTTATCCCAGTCTGCCGTTCCGCCTCGTTTGCGACTACCTCGGAGCGGGGCCGGAAAAAATTACCATAAAGCCCGGCGACCATATCCGGATCGAGGGCGCAAGGATGCCCGGAGGCGCGGCCCGGGACTTATTGATCCCGATCGACAACAATGGCGCGATGATAATCAATTTCGTCGGGCCGTGGGGTGAGATGCGCCATTACAACTTCGCGCAGATTTTTTCCGCATCGGGAGACCGGGACGCATTTGAGATGTGGACCGAAGAGCTTTCAGGCAAAATAGCCGTGGTCTCCGACGTCTCAACGGGAGCGACCGATCTCGGAGCGGTACCGGTGGATATAGACTTCCCGCTGAGCGGGTTGCATGCCAACGTGATCCAGACGATCCTTTCCCGGGCATTTTTATCCGAGATAAGCCGTGGAGGGATGCTGGCCATTGAGCTGGCGATGGTTGCGGCCATTTTCCTTTTATCGACTCGTTTGTCCGTCGTCTTTTTCAGTGGCGGGGCCGCGCTGCTCATGATGGGCTACGGGGCCGCAGCGCTTGTCCTTTTCCTTACACATGGACTGATGCTCAACATTGTCCGGCCGGTAATCTCGGGGGCCGCCGCCGCTTCGCTCATCATGGCCTTCCGGTATTTCCGGGACTCGAGGGAAAAGGAGGCGCTGCGGAGGTCTTTCGAGTCCTATTTTCCGCCCTCGGTTGTAAAAAGGATTCTCGCCGATCCGGCAATGATAAGCAGGGGGCAGAGAAAAGAGCTGACAATTCTTTTCAGCGACATCAAGGATTTTACTGCTCACTCCTTCTCATATTCGCCCGACCGGATTCGGGGCTTTTTGAACGACTATTTCGAAACGATGGTGGATATTGTTTTTACATACAATGGAACGGTCGATAAGTACATCGGAGACGGCCTGATGGTCTTCTTCGGAGACCCCGAACCGACGCCGGACCATGCCCTGAGATCGGTCCAGGCGGCAATCGAGATGCAGAAGAAGGCGCGCGAGCTGAGCGCAAAGTGGGCCCGGGAAGGCGGCTTCCCGGTGCGCATACGGATCGGAATCAACACGGGAGAGGTTGTCGTGGGTAACATGGGGTCTTCTCGACGCCTGTCATACACTGTGCTCGGTTCAGCGGTAAACCTGGCCAAGAGGTTGGAATCGAGAGCGCCTGTTGACGGCATTCTCATTTCCCAGAGGACCCGCGACCTCATAGCGCCTTTTATTTCCACCCGGCTTTTCGGAGAAATCCAGGTAAAAGGAGTGGAGGGCCCCGTACGAGTGTATGAAGTTGCGCCTGAATGAGCTTAGAAGTGTCTTATCCGGGGTTTCAGGATGGACACTGCTAGATAGACGACCGATGCCGGAACCGGCCCTGCCCGCTATTTCATCTAACTTGTCTTCTCAAACTATTTTCCGTTAAAGAGTTTTTCCGCTACATCCGATTCATCTATTGCAGGAGAACCTGCTGAGGGCAGGTCTTTCGTAAAAATCGGCAAATCCGATCATCGAGCTGAACTTTAGCCACGTGTTGCACACGGGAAAAAGAGGGATCGACTTCGAATGGATTCTCATAGCTTTAGGCAAAATGCTCTGGAGCGAGCAACGGGACTCACTGAGGTTTTCTATTCCACACGGCTGTTGGGGGCAGTTGTCCTTATGCTGGCGATTTGCGGCGCAAGCGGTTGCATAGCGACACAGCTCACGGAGACCTCGAGCCGCCCGGTGGAGGCGGGCATGCAGGTGTTTGTCAATGCGGCGATCGTACAGCACACGATGGACCGTCTTTGCATATTTCCTTTCAGCGCACCGCCTGAGATGGCCGCAGCCTCAGACCCGCTCACGTCGACATTTCAGGCAAGGCTTGTCCAAAGAGGCCCTTTTCGAGAGGTCAAGACCCTGCCCTATGAGGTCAAATCCGATTCGGAAGCCTTATGGTATGCCAGAAGCGAGGGATGCGAACTCGCGATGGTTCCATCTCTCCTTTACATGATGGACGGAACGGGGGGCATGCCTACAAAGCTTGTAATCCGCAGCCGGATACTGGACGCGCGCACGGGTAGAGTCCTCTGGGACGTCAAACAGAACGCATACTCCGAACCGGGTTACGATGTCGACCTTGCCTGGAATACGATCGAGGGCGAACCCGCCCAGAGGTGCCGCGTGATAGCCGATTGCCTCGCGCAGCGGTTCACCGGTTTTCTGGTTGAGCCGCTCGAAAAAGCGCGTAGGGAGCAGTGCGGTCTGCGATTTTGACGCAGCAGACAATTGGGTTCAGTGGAGACAGTGATGAGCGCAGGTGCGGGAGAAGTTCAGCCGGTGGCAAGCGGACCCTGGGTTGCACCGGAACTCCACCAAAAAGAGGCCCAGTCGGTTGCGCCTGTCTCCAAGACCGAAGGCGCTACTGCCGCAAGAGCCGGGGCAGACACAGCAAGCAGTGGCAACAACTTTCCCTTGCCCGCCCCGGGATTTTCGGATGAAGTCGCCCGGGCGGTACAATCTTTTCTCAGGGAAAACATGGGCATGGAGCTTAACTTTGTGATGGGTGGAGACGGCAGGACCGTCGTTCAGGTCCTTGACAGCAACTCTGGCAAGGTAATACGCCAGATACCGCCGGAAAAGGTTGCCCGCTTTCGCGATAAGATGAAAGAGCTTCGGGGTATTCTATTTGATGGCAAGGCTTAAGGCCTTGTGGTAAATTAAATATAATGACACAACTATCCGGGATGGCAGTGCGGGCCCTTGTGGCCGATGACGACGAGATTTTCCAGGAGATTCTGGCCGAAACGGTCGAGGAAACTGGAGCGACGGTTGCGCTTGCTCCCGATGGCCTGGTCGCTCTCGAACAGTTGTCGGCCGGAGATTTCGATATACTAATTTCGGACCTGAACATGCCGCGGATGGATGGTTTGACCCTGCTCAGACAGGTTAGAACTCTCTATCCGCACATTCTGAGCATTCTGATAACCGGGTTTGGAAGCCTGGAGTCGGCTATCCAAGCCCTGCGACTTGGAGCTTACGACTATATACAGAAACCGTTCATGGTCGAGCAGGTGGCCGTAACGGTCCGAAACGCCGTGGACCGGGTCAAAACCTATAAGGAGAGGGCGGCCCTTCTCCTGGAAATAGAAAATCTGAACGGGAAGATCGATGTACTTCAAGGGAAACGCTATTCGGAGTGCAAGGTTTACGACAGCTCGGGCAATCTGATGAGCGGACCTCTACTGGCGGATGTGCTGGGATTTCGGCCTGACGCCTTTCTAGCAAAACCACAGGGCAATCCGAACAGGGCAATTGCCGCCCTCGAGGCGCTCAAGGGCCTCAAGCGGGACGGCATCATTTCAGATTCGGAACTGCTCAGACTCAAGCAGCTCATCATTAATAGAATAGAGACCGGCAGGTTATGAAAATTTTGATCGTGGAAGACGATGTAATGCTCGGTGAGCTTTTGCAGGAATGCCTGCAGCGTCTGGAACACGAACGAGTGCGGGTTTGCCTGACGGGACGGGAGGCCTTTGACGTAATCAATGAGGAAGTATTCGATTGCGCGTTTGTGGACCTGCGCCTGCCGGACATGGACGGACTTGGGCTTCTCACCAGGATAAAGGAGCAGGACCACGGTCTTCCGGTAGTCATGATGAGCGGCTTTCCAACCATGGACCACACGATCGAGGCCATGCGCAAAGGGGCTTCGGATTTCCTGACCAAGCCGTTCACACTCCAGGATGTAGCCCTCACGCTGCAGCGCATCATGAAAGAAAAGCAACTCTTACTGCACAATCTCAGCCTTCAGCTCGAAATCCAGGCGCGCAAGGAACTTGAAGAGGTAAACCGGGAACTCGAGAACAGAGTCAACGAGCAGACCAGGCTGTTTCATATCTCTAAGGAGATAGACGAAATCCGATCGAGCGATGATCTTTATCCTCGAATCGTCCAGCTCGCCTCCTCGCTCGAATCGGTCGAAAAGGTAAGTTTTTTTCTGGTGCCCCAGGACAGGAGCAGCCTTGTGGATATGGCCGGCGCCGGATGGAGACAGGATGATTGCTGGCCTCAAAGATTAGGTCTCACCGGCGACCGGATGCGGGAATTGCTCGGGAACGGAGCAAGTCATGTCATGATTAGCCCCGACGAAATCCAATGCTCCTTTGACAACGCGCCCCAAACAGACAGGACACTTTCCTGCTGGCCGATGCGCATCCGGGGAGAACCGTTCGGCCTGTTGATGGCTTTTCACAGGGAAGGCAGCTTCTCGCTGCCCTCAGAAGAAATGCGGCTTTTTGATTTCCTGATCAGAAAGGCCTCATCGGCCGTAGAGAATATGGCGCTTTACGAAAGCCTGATCAGCAACTTCTACGGGATTTTGAAGTCGCTCGTGAATGCGCTGGAAGCCAAAGATCTCTACACCGGGAAACATTCTGAAAGGGTAACCCGCTACGCAACAGAGGTAGCCAGAATCCTTGGCTGCTCGGCGGCTCAACTCGAGTCCATGCAGACCGTGGGCTATCTTCATGATATCGGCAAAATAGGAGTTGGCGACAGTATACTGAACAAACCGGGGCCTCTGACCTCGGATGAGTACGAAATCGTTAAGAAACACCCCGGGATTGGGGAATCGATTGTGTCAGAGCTCGGGTTGAGCCCCGAGGAAAGGTCGATAATAAGGCATCACCATGAGAGGTGGGACGGAGCCGGCTACCCTGACGGCCTTTCCGGTGAAGATATTCCGCTCCTTGCGCGAATAGTGAGCGTCGTCGACGCATTTGACGCTATGACGTCAAAACGCGCCTATCGCAATGCCATGTCGTACGACGAATCCATTGCCGAGTTGCTGAGAAACCGCGGCAAGCAGTTTGATCCCTCCGCCCTGGACGCATTCATGGAAGTTGTAAAAACGACCGGGACCCGCGAATAAGGCTGAGGCCTCCTTAAAACGCAATCACCAAGCAAGCGAAAAGTATGGCTGACGGAAAATCGTCGAAAAGCGAAAAGCGTTTTGCCGAGCAGTGCATCCGGGGTTTGCACGAAAAGGACCGGTTGAATTACTCGGGCAAATTCGTCCAGGGGTTTGTGCATAACGTCAATGGACCTCTTCAGAACCT
>JBEKXG010000136.1:0-9289 GCA_049512295.1 Syntrophobacteraceae bacterium | reverse complement strand
AGCCTCTTTGAAGAGGCAATGTCCGAGAGGTGGCCGGGAGAGATGTAGATCGGTTTCACGCCGTCTCTGGAGCAAAAGACAAGCCCGACCTGTTCCCCGCCGAGGATGAGCGGAAGGCTTCGGCCTTTTCTCAGGGTCAGCACCTTGTGGTCTCCGAAGAGCCTGCTCTTGGCGCACCCGACGGTGGGTATCCCCAGGCACAGTCCGAGATGCGCGGCAAATCCCAGCTTTCTCGGGTGCGCGATTCCCTGCCCGTCACAGAGCAGCACGTCAGGTTTTTGCCTGATTTTCCGGTATGCCCCGATAAGGGGCGGAACCTCCCGAAATGAGAGCAGTCCCGGCACATATGGAAAATCGGCCTTGCACATGTGATGAACGGACTCGAGCAGATCGAGGCCAGGCCACCTGAAGGTGAGAATAACGGCAATGAGGCGGCAGGTGTGCCTGCAATAGGATATATCTGCGGCCCCGATGGTTTTGAGCCGCGTGGGAAGAGGCTGTATCCGCACCTCTGCGGCCAGCGTTTTCTGGAGGGCTATGGCTTCTTTGGGAGACAGTGTCCAGCTATGTTCGGAGAAGGGAGCGGGAAAACCTTCCTTGCTTCCTGCTTCTCGCTTCCCGCTTCTTGCTTCAGGCCTCTTCATTCCTGTTTCCCGCTTCTCGCTCCTCGCTTCACTCTCCTTGCTTATCGCTCCTTGCTCCCCGCTCCCGCTCTACGCGCACCTCGAAAACCCGCACGAGCGGCAGACGATGCATCCGCCCTCGTGTTCTACTGCGCCGCCGCAGTCCGGGCACGCGCCCATTTCGTCGGCGAACTCCGCGCTAATGTTGGCGTCCGCGTGGTGGTTGAGCACTTTGGCTATGCCGTCCGAGCAGGAAACGACCTGCTCGCCGTTTCTCCAGGTCGGCGACGGGCACCGGATACCCACAAGCTGCTTTATTACCGACTCCACTTTGACCCCGGAGCGCAGGGCTAGAGATATGAGCCTGCTGGTCGCCTCGATCTGCGAGTAGGCGCAGCCGCCCGCCTTGCCCATCTGGGCGAAAACCTCGCAAAAACCGTACTCGTCCGAGTTGATGGTCACGTAGAGCTTCCCACAGCCGGTATTTACCCGCTCCGTAATGCCACGGGTCAGATCCGGGCGCGGGCGCGGCTCAACCTGCGGATACTGGGTCTTGCGCTGGATATTGAGCACCTGAACATCGCGGCTGCCGTCCCGGTAGATTGTCAGTCCCTTGCAGCCCAGCTTGTATGCCGAAATATAGGCCTGGTAAACGTCTTCGGGGGTTGCGGAAAACGGGAAGTTGATAGTTTTGCTCACCGCATTGTCGGTATGTTCCTGGAATGCCGCCTGGATGCGGATATGCCAGGATGGATCGACGTCGTGGGATACCACGAACACTCGGCGGACATCCTCAGGAATTTCGGCAAAATTCTTGATGCTCCCCTTTTCGGCTATCCGCTTCATAAGCTCTTCGGAATAGAAGCCGCGCTCCTGCGCGATTTTCCGGAACAGCGGGTGCGCTTCAACCAGTTCTTCCCCGTCGAGCACCTTGCGCAGGAAGCTGATCGCGAAAATCGGCTCGATCCCGCTCGAGCACCCGGCGATGATGCTGATGGTCCCCGTGGGGGCGATTGTCGTCGTGGTGGCGTGCCTCATGAAAGGGGTTTCGGGCGAGTCATAAACGGAGCCGGCGTAGTTCGGAAAATTGCCCCTCGTCTTACCCATGTAGGCGGATGCGGCTTTGGATTCCTTCTGGATGAAGCCCATCACCTCTTCGGCGGCCTCGACCGCCTCCTCGGAATTGTAGGGGATGCCCAGGGCGATAAGCAGGTCGGCAAACCCCATGACGCCGAGCCCGATCTTGCGGTTTGCCCTCGTCAGTTCTTCGATTTTTGCAAGCGGGTACTTGTTGGCCTCGATCACATTATCCAGAAAATGAACCACGTCCCGGACCACGGTCTTGAGACGCTCATAGTCGATATGTCCGTCGGCGCACATGTTGGCGAGGTTTATCGAGCCGAGATTGCAGGACTCATACGGAAGCAGAGGCTGCTCGCCGCAGGGATTGGTGCTCTCGATCTGGCCGATCTGAGGCGTGGGATTGTCCCGGTTCATGGCGTCAATGAAGATGATGCCCGGTTCGCCGTTTTTCCAGGCGGATTTGATTATTTTATCGAAAACATCGCGCGCGGACAGCTTTTCGACTTCCTCGCCCGTGCGGGGGTTGATAAGAGAATAATCCGACCCGGTTTCGACGGCGCGCATGAATTCATCGGTCACCGCTACCGAGATGTTGAAATTGGTCATCCGTTCGTTGTCGGTCTTGCAGGTTATAAATCTCAGGATGTCAGGATGGTCCACCCGCAGAATTCCCATGTTTGCGCCCCGGCGGGTCCCGCCCTGTTTTATGGTCTCGGTCGCCACGTCAAAAACCGACATGAACGAAACCGGGCCGCTCGCAACGCCCTGGGTGGAGAGCACCTTGTCGTTTTCGGGGCGGATTCTTGAGAAGGAAAACCCTGTCCCGCCGCCACTCTTGTGGATCATCGCGGCATGTTTTATCGCTTCGAAAATGCTGTCGATGGAGTCTTCGACTGGGAGTACAAAGCAGGCCGAGAGCTGCCCCAGCGGACGTCCCGCGTTCATGAGCGTCGGAGAATTGGGCATGAAATCCAGGGAGGTCATGAGGTTGTAAAACCTGCGCGCCGTTTCCTGGACTCTGTCGGGTCCCTCGTATCGGGCGTCGGGCTGCGCTATAGCCAGCGCCACCCTTCGGAAAAGCTCTTCCGAGTTTTCGGCCGGCCGGCCTGAGTCGTCCTTGATCAAATAACGCTTCTTTAGAACAATCTGTGCATTCGGCGTAAGTTTCAGAGCCATTTGTACCGCCATAGCTGTTCTCTTTTGCGATCCCGCGCGGTAGTCTTCGTCAACATAGGAGGATGCAGGGAAAGCCTCCAGGTTCTCCATAATTTTACCCTCTTTTATGCGTTTTAGGTATTCTTTAAAGGAAGGAATTTCCAGCCCCTGAACAATACGGTACATACCCAAAAAAAGGACCTGCCGTCAAAAATGAAAATGATCGAATTCCGGGGTATTTTTTGGAAAATGAACGGATTCGCGCTCAAAACCCGATTATCGCCGCAAATGAAATAATTTCTCCCGTTGGCTCCTTTTCCATCCGGAAAGGGCGTAGAAGCGTGAAGCAGGAAGCGGGAAAAATGAAGCGATGAGCGGAGATGGTTTGCCCTTCAATATCCAGTCACAATATCCAGTCACAGTTGCCCACGCTGCTCACTTAAGTTATGATGGCCCTCGTCCATCCGGAGTCGTCGGGGTGCGGCCGTCATTAGCATTTAATCCATCCCTGGCTGTGCCGGATAAACCGGCATAGGGGTGTACTCACTCAACAGATCCGTTCGTAGTGTCAATCTTAAGGAGTCGACAATGGGAAGTCCGTTACGCGTTTTGATCATAGGTGGAGTGGCGTGCGGGCCGAAGGCGGCATCACGTCTCAAGCGCCTGGCCCCTGAAGCCGAGGTGACGATGATAGAGAGAGGATGCCTCGTTTCCTACGGCGCATGCGGTCTTCCCTATTACGTTGAGGGGATGTACCCCAGGATTGAGGAACTGGTCGAGACCCCTTTCGGCGTCCCTCGCAACGCCGCTTTCTTCGAGAAGGTCAAAGGCTTCAGAACGCTAACCTGCACGGAGGCCCTCGAAATTGACCGGCAGGGGAAGAAAGTCCTTGTTCGAAATCTTGATTCCGGAAAGGAAGAGAATATCCCCTACGACAAGCTCGTGCTGGCAACCGGCGGCCGTCCGTTCAAACCACCCTTTCCCGGCCTGGAACTCGAGAATGTCTGGTATATGCGCCACCCGGACGATGCAAAGAGTATGGCAGACCGTATTGGCACAGATGGGCTGAAGAAGGCGGTGGTCGTGGGGGCTGGGTATATCGGTATCGAGATGGCTGAAGCCTTGCGCACGCGCGGTCTTGATGTCACCATGGTTGAGTTGCTCGACCAGATCATGCCCCAGTTCCTGGACCCGGAAATGGCCTTACTCGCCGCCAGGCATATCCAGCAGAAGGGGGTCCAACTAGCGCTCGGCGAAAAAGTAGTTGCCATTGAAGGCAATGGAAAGGTTGCCTCGGTCAAGACGGACAAGCGAACCCTTCCCGCGGACCTTGTGGTCATCGGCGTCGGCGTGCTCCCCAACGACGAACTGGCCCGCAAGGCAGGCATTGCCTGCGCTGCCAAAGGAGGCATTCTCATCGACAGCTACTGCCGGACCAGCGATCCCGAGATATATGCAGGAGGAGATTGTGTGGTCAACCACTACATCGACCCCATTACCAGGGCGCCATTTTTCGTGCCGCTTGGTTCCACTTCCAATAAGCACGGCAGAACGATCGCGGACCACATAGCGGGCAGGCCAACGCAATTTGCCGGAGTTACGGCAACGGGCGTGTGCAGGGCGTTTGACTTTACGCTGGGCCGCACCGGGCTGACAGAGAAGCAGGCGAGGGAATTGGACCCGGAAGTCGAAACGGCTGTATGGGCTGGACCGGACAGACCCCACTACGTTCCCCAGAGTAGACCTCTCGTAATCAAAATGGTGGCCTCCCGACGCTCGCGAAAGCTTCTCGGCTTTCAGGTGGTGGGAAGGGGCGACGCCTCCAAACGGCTTGACGTTGCGGCAAGCGCCATTTTCTTCGGGGCCGCCGTGGATCAGATAGCAGGCATCGATCTAGGCTATGCGCCTCCTTATTCTTCCCCGATCGATGCCATCGCCGGGGCCGCCCATCTCATCGTCAACAAACTCGACGGCATAGCGCGAGGGATTGCTCCCATCGAAGCCAAGCGGCGCATCGATGGAGGAGATAACCTCGTTATTGTCGATGTGCGCACGCCGAAAGAATTCCAGAAGCTGCGCCTGCCTTACCCGAATGTGTTAAACCTGCCACTCCAGGACCTGCGCGACAGGCGTCATGAGCTCCCGAATAACTGCGACATCCTGATCTATTGCGGGGTCAGTATGCGTGCGTACGAGGCACAGCGGATTCTCAATGCTGCCGGCTTCGACCGCGTTTGGTTTATAGAAGGCGGGCTGACGGGCTGGCCTTTTGAGGTATCGAAGGGGAGCTGATCCCTCTTGGCTGGAGTCGCGCTGCCGCAGCCAAAAGCCAGGACCCATCGTGATTTGAGCGCTTTGTTCCGTCACGAAGAGCGCGAAGGAGGCACAACGCTCGAAGAAAGCCAAAAATGGCTGTGGAGTTCCCGGCGTAAAGGTGCAGGCCGGACACAGGTTTCCGCGCAATCGCTTCAACGGTGCCGAACACCGGGCCGGAAGTTTAATTCACGGGGTATATTCCCGAGCTGGACGGTCACGAATTTAAACCAATAGGGACCGGAGATTCTAATTATCTCCGCGAATGTTTCCAGCCATTTCCCCTTTGTGAAAACAGCCGTTGCGCCCAACTGGTAGCATTCCAGCAACTCTGACCAGATAGTCGAGTCGGTGAGAACCACCACGTCCAGGTGACTCAGATCGGGGTCCTGTCTTATTTCCCTTAGCACATCCCTGCCGTTGAGACCGGGCATATACAGGTCCAGCAGAATCAGATCGGGGAGTTCGGGTTCGAATCCCTCGTATTTTCCACGACCGCGCAGGTAGTCCATCAACTCCCGGCCGGACTCGATTATCGCCAGAGTGTGGTCCAGTTCGCTTTCTTCCAGAGCCTCTTTTATGACAAAGCAGTCATCCTCGTCATCGTCAACCATGACGATCGAGACTTTTCGACCCGGTTCCCACATTGTCACCCCCCTTGCATTCGAACAGCATTTACAGCGCGCTATCGTGCATCGGTAAGCTTTCACGGTTCAATCAGCAAATTAAAACGAGATGGGAGCAAAAAAAGTCAGGTCTATATGTACCATTTTGAAACGTGGAAAGTGGACCAGCCGGTTTTTGTATCAATCCGGTTTAACGTATCCAGGTTCGGGGATACCCCGTAAAAGAATCGATACTCCCGGCCAAAGGCTGGTTTACAGCAGTCTGAGTATTGGAAAACGGAACTCGATTGTAGCGAAATCTTCCCGGTAATCAAACGAAAAATTCCTCGGGACCCTTTTTCATAAAGCCGCCCGCATTGTCTGTAGTTCAGGGGAGTCTTCGAGGTAATGCTAAAATAAATTATTGACAGGCGGTATTGTTTTGTGAGATATAGTCCACAAATTCAATGGGAATTGTGGCTTATCTGGAGAAGCTGAAATGAAATTATCAACCAAAGGCAGGTATGGCGTTCGCCTCATGTTCGATCTTGCCCTCCACGAAGGAGACGGACTGCTTACATTGAAGGATATTGCGGCGCGGCAGGAGATCTCGGAAAAGTACCTCTCCAACCTTATTCCCCTCCTCAAGAATGCAGGGCTTGTCCATTCGGTCCGCGGTTCCCACGGCGGGTATACGTTGGCGAGGCCGCCCCGGGAAATCACCTTGAAAGACATCCTGCTCGTGCTGGAAGGGTCGATGTGCCTGGTCGACTGCACTGAAAAGCCCCTGCTTTGTCAGCGTTCCGAGGACTGCCTTGTTCGGGACATCTGGTCCGAAGTAACCGGAAAAATGCTCGCAACACTTGAATCCTTTACGCTTGAGGAGCTGGTGGAAAGGCAGATGCGCAAAAAAACAGTGCTGTCTTACAACATTTGACCGGTGGCAGGTTCGGATGCTCCGGCAGGGAATCACTATGGCCTTCCCACTCTTGAAGGGTATTCGATATGGGCGAGAGAAAAATAGTCAATGACGCAATAATAAAGGACATTGCCGAAAAGGTTCACGGCATTGAACTGGGAACCATAACTATCTCGGTATACGACTCCAGAATCGTCCAGGTAGATATAACCACGACGGAAAAAAAGAGGTTCGATGATGTTTGGCTGCTTGAAAATGGCGGTGGAATCTAGCGGCTTTGAACTCCTGAGCACGGTTTGAAGAAAGTTGATTTTGGCATCCCGTACTTGAAGTTCTGTTCGGATCAAAAGAAACGGTTTCTTTTTCTTAAAGCATTTCTAACCAAAGGGAGACAACGATGGCACAAGCTGAAAATGGCGGATGGAGGCTGGAGACGATAGCATTGCACGGCGGACAGGTTCCAGACCCGACGACAGGAGCACGGGCAGTCCCTATCTATCAGACAACTTCTTATGTATTCAAAGACTCCGATCATGCCGCAAATCTTTTCGGCCTGAGAGAATTTGGCAATATATATACCCGGATCATGAACCCGACCAACGACGTCCTGGAACAGCGAATCGCGCAGATCGAGGGCGGAAGTGGAGCGCTGGCGGTCGCGAGCGGGCAGGCCGCGGAGACTTTGGCCCTTCTCAATATTACGCGACCCGGAGATGAAATTGTCTCCGCCGACAATCTCTATGGCGGGACCTATGAGCTTTTTCACTACACTTTCCCCAAGCTTGGAAGAAAAGTAAAATTTGTTAATTCGGCAAACCCGGACAGCTTCAAAAAAGCCCTAACGGAAAGCACACGGGCCATTTATGCCGAAACTGTCGGCAATCCCAAGCTGGACGTGCCCGACTTCGAGGCAATTGCAAAGATAGCTCATGATGCAGGAGTACCTTTTGTTGTCGACAATACAGTGGGGATAGGCTTGTTCCGTCCGCTCGATTTTGGCGCGGACATAAGCGTTATTTCGGCGACAAAATATGTGGGCGGCCATGGGACCTCCATTGGCGGGCTGATTGTAGACGGCGGAAAATTCAATTGGGGAAACGGCAGGTTTCCCGAATTCACGGAACCGGACCCGAGCTATCACGGGCTGAAATTCTGGGATGTTTTCGGCAACTTTCCCGGCCTGGGCAATGTCGCTTTCATAATCAGGGCACGGGTACTGTGGCTTCGCGATATTGGACCTGCATTAAGTCCATTCAACGCTTTTCTTTTCCTCCAGGGGCTCGAGACATTGCCACTCAGGCAGGAGAGGCACTCCAGCAATGCCCTGGAAGTGGCAAAGTTTCTCAAGGCTCACCCGCTGGTAAACTGGGTCGTCTACCCCGGTCTTGAAGACAATCCGAATCATCCGATCGCAAAAAAATATCTCAAAGGCCTTTATGGATCGATCGTCGGTTTCGGAGTAAAGGGCGGCCTTGAGGCCGGGAAAAAATTCATCAATTCGGTGAAACTGCTTTCGCACCTTGCCAACATAGGGGATGCGAAAAGCCTGGTCATCCATCCTTCCTCGACCACACACCAGCAACTCACCAGGGAAGAGCAGGAAGCGACCGGTGTCACGGAAGATTATATCCGGCTCTCGATAGGTCTGGAAAATGTTCGGGACATCATAAACGACATAAGCCAGGCGCTTGAAAAAGCGGGCGAGGACAAATAAAGTGAGTCACAAAGGGAGCATAGGTATCGTTGAGACCAAATCCATAACGATTTCTCCGCCGGGAGGATTTTTACTGGAGTGCGGCCGGAAACTCGAAACGGTCACAATCGCCTACGAAACGTACGGCGAACTCAACCGTGAAGGCACCAACGCGATCCTCATTGTCCACGCCCTTTCGGGAGATGCCAACGCGGCCGGCTTTCACCGGGGGGCCAGGAAACCGGGATGGTGGGATGGCATGATTGGTCCCGGAAAAGGCTTCGATACGGATAAATATTTCGTGATCTGCTCAAACATCCTGGGGGGCTGCAAGGGGACGACGGGGCCTTCGAGCATCGATCCTGCCACGGGAAAACCCTACGGGCTGAGTTTTCCGCTCGTATCGATCCATGACATGGTGGACTGCCAGAAACTGCTCGTGGATCACCTCGGCATTGAGAAGCTCCTGAGCGTCTCGGGGGGGTCGATGGGCGGGATGCAGGTGCTGTCATGGCTTACCCGGTATCCGGACCGGGTGCGCAGCGCAATCCCTGTTTCCACTGCGATTAAGCACTCGCCCCAACAAATTGCCTTTGATGAAGTGGGCAGGCAGGCAATAATGGCCGACATCCACTGGAAGTCGGGGAACTACTACGGCGGGCCGCCTCCGGCCAGGGGATTGTCGGTTGCCAGGATGGTCGGCCACATCACTTACATGAGCGACACCTCGATGCGCGACAAGTTCGGGAGGCAGCGCAAGGACAGTATCGATCCCTTCAAGTTCGACCCCGACTTCGAGGTTGAAGGATATCTCCACTATCACGGCGAAAACTTCGTGAAAAGATTCGATGCAAACTCTTACCTTTACATCACCAAGGCGATGGACAACTTCGACGCC
>JBEKXG010000135.1:0-9292 GCA_049512295.1 Syntrophobacteraceae bacterium | reverse complement strand
TAGATTTCAAATATGGGCAGTTCGAGTGACAAATTTTCACCGAAAAATCCAAAAACGGTGGCAAATCCGTTCGTTTCATATCATCAGGACCGGGAGATCGCATCAGCATATAACTTCTTGATTCCTGCCGTTCCATCGATTAAAGTTGCTCATAACCTTCAGGTCTAACCATCCACGAGGGGAAACCGATGGGACAGGACATTCGAGAAATTGAGATCAGAAAAATCAGTCCAAACCTTCGAATCGTCTGCGCGGCCGAATGCATAGAGGAAATTGTGCATGTAATAAAGAGCCGGGGACAACAGGAACCGATCCACATTACTTTCGAGCACGATTCATTCCGAATTCTTGACGGAGAAAAACGCTGGAGGGCCTTCAAGAAGCTCGGGATGACAAGGATCAGGGCCGTCATCACCTAAGTTTGATATCGGCGGCACAAGTAAAGTTTTCGTCTGCTCAGGCGTGCGGGACATGACAGTCGGGCCGAGCCTTATTATCTTTATGGCCGATCGGCATCGCGGGCGGACGAATCCATATGGGGCAGCTTCCCGGGCCCTGAGAAGAAGCTCGCGGAGCGTGGAGTTGTTTTTTCTTCGCGCCTTCGCGTTCGCGTGAAAAATTTCCACGTCCCGCCTGAGAGGCGCAATCCGCGGCGTTCATGTGAACCGGTCCCGATTTAATCTTGCCAACTCCGATTTTGATGCTTAATCAGCCATTTCAATAAGACGCTTTTTGTTTTGGTTCATCCGTGTTTAAGAAAGGGAAGCCGTAAATGCACTTCGTCGTCTGTATCAAGCAGGTGCCTGACACCGCCGAAGTAAAAATCGATCCCGAAACGAATACACTGGTTCGAGCCGGTGTGGAATCCATCGCCAATCCCTACGATTTGGCGGCCCTCGAAGAAGCCGTGCGCCTCAAGGAAAGATACGGGGCTAAGGTGACAGTTATCTGCATGGGACCCCCGCAGGCAGACTCCGTCTTGCGGCAGGCGCTCTCACTGGGTGCAGACGATGTCGTCCTACTTTCGGACCGTGCTTTCGCCGGGGCCGATACTTTGGCTACCAGCTACACTCTTTCAAAGGCTATAGAAACCCTGGGAAAGGCAAATCCAGTTGACCTGGTGCTGTGCGGCAAACAGGCCATCGACGGAGATACGGCTCAAACCGGGCCGGGCATTGCCACGAGGCTGGGTTTCACCCAGTTCACTTACGTGGTCGATGTGGAATGGATCGATCCTGAAAACAAGCGCGTGCAGGTCAGGCGCAAAGTCGAAGGGGGGTTCGAGGTCATAAACGGCCGTCTTCCGGCCCTTTTGACAGTGGAATTGGAACTTGCAAAGCCAAGGAGGGCATCATTACCGATGCTCATCAATTCTCTGCGCGCACCCCTTGAGGTTTGGGGCGCCAAAGCCATTGGCGCGTCCCCCCAACTGCTCGGCATTAAAGGTTCCCCGACATGGGTAAGGGCCATTGCTTCACCGCAGGTTCACAGGGCCGGACCCAAGTGGGATACTGGACAGGGAGTCTCTGAGGCCGTATCCCTGGCGCTCGACGCATTGTTTGCCGACGAGGATTTTTCGGAAAAATTCCGAAAAGGATGGGAGGCCTGAGAGATAATGGCCCAGAACACTCGAGGAATTGAAGTTGCCGAGATCATTCCGGATAAATGCATCGCCTGTCAGATATGCATAGGAGAGTGTCCGACCGGCGCAATCGAACTGAGTCCGGACGGCGTCGCGTTGGTGAACCCGGAAGTGTGCGTGGGATGCGGCAAATGCTTTGAGAGTTGCCCGGTAAACGCGGTCAAGTTTGAGAAGAAAAAACGCAGAAAGCTTCCCGAAGAAGAGCGGGGCGTGCCAGGTGAAGGGCTGCCGGACTACCAGGGTGTTGCGGTCTTCATTGAGACGGTTGACGGACGCGGCGCGCCGGTGTCATGGGAGCTGGCCGGCAAAGCTCGGGAGCTGGCGGGACAACAGGGCGCAAAAGTTCTGGGACTACTGCTTGGAAACAATGTAGGACCGGTGGCCGAGGAAGCAATTGCCTACGGTTGCGACGAAGTGCACGTGATAGACGATCCGTTGCTCTCCCACTACCTATCGGCAACGTACGGCAAGGCACTCTCCGATCTTTGCGTCAAACTCCGCCCGTCAATACTTCTTGTGGGCGCAACTCCTTTGGGCAGAGACCTGGCCGGAGTCGTGGCAACTCGGCTTCAAACGGGTTTGACCGCCGACTGCACGGGACTCTTCATCGAGAAGGAAACAGGCCTGCTTCTCATGACCCGTCCCACTTTTGGCGGCAATATAATGGCTACAATTTTTTGCCAGCGCCACCGTCCACAGATGAGCTCGGTGCGGCCGAGGGTATTCAGGATACCCGAGAAAGACCCGGGCAGAAAGGGTGTCGTCAGCCGTCATGAGTTTGAGGCGCCTGCCGTTGAGCTGCCCACCATCGTTGAGTTCATCCCTGCCGCCGAGCTGGGGACTGCGGATATCGCCCGCTATCCAGCGCTTGTAGTGGCTGGACGCGGCGCATGCGACCCGTCTTCGCTGCCTCTTCTCGAGGAATTGGCACAACTTGTCGGTGGAG
The DNA here is from genome assembly GCA_049512295.1 of Syntrophobacteraceae bacterium. GTDB lineage: Bacteria > Desulfobacterota > Syntrophobacteria > Syntrophobacterales > Syntrophobacteraceae > SbD1. Next base: position 6,704 of record JBEKXG010000135.1, on the reverse strand, counting down.
TCATCGCCTGTTCAAGACCAGTGGTGGAATCGGGCCTGATGCCCTATGAAAGGCAGGTGGGCCAGACCGGTAAAACCGTCGCCCCCAGGCTATACATCGGCGTGGGGGTCTCAGGGGCGGTTCAACACTTGGTGGCCATCCAGGGGGCCGAGAAAATCGTGGCAATAAATTCCGACCCCAATGCACCCATTTTCAGAGTCGCCGACGTGGGTATTGTGGGCAACTACCAGGAGATCGTCCCTGAACTGATCGTTCAGCTCAAAAAGAAAAAATCTAACGGGAACGGTGAGCGGTAAACTTTATGGATGAGATGTTCGATGCGGCGATAGTCGGCGCCGGGCCGGCAGGGATTTCGGCTGCCTGTGTTCTGGCAGACAGGGGCGCAAAGGTGGTCGTGCTGGAAAGAGGCGAGTACCCCGGCGCCAAGAACATGTTTGGCGGTGTACTTTATGGACATCACCTGAAGCAGATAATTCCCGATTACGTTGAGAAAAATTGTCCTATCGAACGCAACATCGTGGAATCTCGAATCTTCTATCTTTCCGAGGACGCAGGCCTGAGTTTTGCCTACCGGGACCGGGTCTTCCTCGACCAAAACCGCAACAATGCCTTTACTGTCGGCAGGGCTAAATTCGATCGCTGGTTCGCCGATCAGGCCGCCGGTAAAGGGGCTCTCATCGTGTGTGCAACGGTTGTGACCGATTTACTGAGAGACGGCGCAGGCAGGGTCGTCGGCGTAAAGACGGACCGCGCTGAAGGCGACTTGCACGCTAAAGTGGTTCTCCTTGCGGATGGCGTCAATTCACCGCTGGCGGCGAAAACTGGGTTTCGCTCCGAAGTCAGGCCGGAGAATGTGGCGCTGGCTGTTAAGGAACTGATCGCGATTCCTGAAGAAGTCATCGACGAGCGTTTTGGAGTATCTCCGGGAAACGGCGTTACCACTGAAATCCTGGGCAATGTCACCTGGGGAATGAATGGGATCGCATTTCTCTATACGAATAAAAATTCCATATCGATAGGCATAGGGGCCAATCTCGCCGGCTTCGCCAGGCAAAAAGCCCGTCCGTATGAGGTGCTGGAAAGCCTCAAGGCACACCCGATGATTGCTCCTCTCATCAAGGACGGCAAACCGAAAGAGTACCTGGCGCACTGGCTCCCGGAAGGCGGCTATGATACGGTGCCCCAACTCTGCGGGGATGGGTTCCTGATTGCCGGGGATTCAGCCATGCTGTTCAATGCGCTGCACAGGGAAGGATCCAACCTCGCGATGACTTCCGGCAGACTCGCGGCTGAAACCATACTGGAGGCAATAGAACAGAAGGATTTCAGCTCCCGGGGCCTGCAGGGCTATGCTAAGCGTATGCAAGAATCCTATGTGCTCAAGGATTTGAAGAAATACCGAAAGTTTCCCTCATTTCTGGAAACCCACGACGAACTGTTCGCCGGTCTTCCTCGGGCGACTAGTATCGCAGCCCGGCAGATGCTCACAGTAAACGGAGTTCCTAAGAAAACCAGGCAGCGCGAGATATGGAAGGCAATCCGCGGGCAAGTCTCCCCGCTCCGGTTATTGCGCCTGGTCTGGGACGCATGGAGAAGCGTCAGATGAACGTCAAAGTCGAAGACAAGCTGTTTTTGGATCGGTTCAACGTGGATGAGGAGTCGCACCTGCGCCTGGTGGATGGGAAGGTGTGTTTTGACAGGTGTGAGGACCAGCCCTGTCTCTATATCTGCCCAGCCAATGTTTACAAATTGGAAAAGGAGCGCATAAGCGTCAATTACGAAGGCTGCCTGGAATGCGGTTCCTGCCGGGTCGGCTGCCCTCATTTCAACATCGAGTGGCGCTTCCCTCGTGGTGGATACGGCGTGCGCCACAAGTTCGGTTGAGATCAAATTTCTATTCCTATCTCGTCAATGCCTCCAAGCTCTGAGCGACTTTGCATAGCTTTCTGTTGAGGAAAGTGATGCCGCAAGGTGCCGATTATATACATGTCTCGCGATCCACATGTTGAAGGGGGGACCGGGGCGCACACCGCTCAATTCTTTTACCAGCAAACCGAAGAGAATCGCGAAGCTACCCGCCGGCGCGAAAAGAAAATCCACTATTTCAACTTTGGGGCCACCTTGATGACTCGCGAGACGCAATTTTTCACCGGGTTCTTCGTGCTGGGTGTATTCCTCAGAACAAGTTCCAGAATGGGATAGCGAAAATGTAAATCGTCCATCCCTGGCGGGCTGCAATGGATTTAAAAAATTCCTGAAGAAGAAACCTTTATCCCATTTCAACCGCAGGTTCTTTCTTATTGTTCTTTCACCAGTACAGAAAAGATAATTCTCCTCCTTACGCAACCAGAAGAGAAATCCGCACAGTAATTCATCATAGGTCATGATATCGATAAACGATTGGGGTCCTAGCCTGTGAACAGGATAGGAAATCAAACTGGTGGACCTGGTGTGAACGGCACAATTTCGATAAGTAATTCTGTCCTCAGGCACGACCCTATAGTTTAGTCGCCGCCGCTCGCCTGTGGATTGCGGTTTGTTCTTCGCCCAATGCTCACCGGCCAAGTCCAGGAATTCAGACACTACATGCGCCAAGGGCTTGGCGAACGCACTGCGCAGATGCGTTTCCTCGGCAAATATGTCATCTTCATTATAGCCTTTGGTGTTCGCTGCGTCGACTATCAGGTCATAGACGTCGATGTATGGGACTCCATAATAGGAACACAGAAACATGTGAGCATCTCTGGAAATATTTAGATGTTTATCCTTAAAGTGCCTTTTATTAATGAACAGTAGCCAGAGTGGGGTGCAACCGACTTGCTCATCCAGGAATGGGGCAAACAAACCAGCGATTGATGCAAGTAAAAATTCCCAGGAGATAGCGTGGCAATCGAGGAAATTTTGGTCGTTGACACAAAAATCTAGAATACAATAATCATACTTAGAGGCGATGTCTTGCTTGATCAAAGTGTAGACGCCGTAAAGCGATGAATTGCTCCCAAGAGAGTAATTATGGATTATCGAATTTGGTTCTATTCGTCTAAACTCGCTGCTCCAGCCCTCTGCAAGTATTGAGTTGGATGTTCCAACTATAGCGATTTTGGACATGTTTAAATCAGTCTCCGGTTTTGGTAGTTTCGATATGATTAGGGAATCAAATCGATTACCTGCGCAGAGGCCTTGTCTTCCGGAACAATGTATCTCGTTATGCCCTATGTACGCCGAATCACGCTTCAGGGTTGGACTCTGCTCAAAAGTTCGTGGAACGCCCACAGTCAATAAATCATTCGGCATCTCAATCAGAAAACTTAAACGAGAAATTCCGTTCCAGAAAGCCCCGGACGCCGGATAGCCTCTGGCAGTGTGTACGCCATCGAGGACAGAAGAAGTATCTTGATGGATTGAAAAAGCCCCACAAGAACCTCGCAAAAAATCCCGCGAAGAATCAGTAAGCTCTTGGCAGAATCGAAAACAGGTCTGCCGGGAGTGCGATCTAAGTCGGGCCGGCCATTTGAGGAACAGCTTCGAACTGCTTGAGTGAAAAGACCCTTCCAGAGTGGCACCCCGATCTTTTCCGGCTTCCCTTTGCGCATTGACGGATTCCGGATACATTCAGGCAGCGCCGCTATCGGGTAAGGCGCCCGCGGGCGCCTTGAACCGGGGCAACGATTTGATTTCGCTCACTCCACTCGATCCGCCGGTCAACTGCCCGCTCTATTCTTGCATCCCAACAGCCGGTGCGGTATCATCCCTCATCCTGCAAACTGCCCATTTTCAACTTTTTGGAGTGATCCATGACTCTCACCAAAGCCCAAATCCTGGAAGAACTTCCAGCGGAAAACATTTTTACAAAGAATGAGTCGGCCCAAGTCATCGACACCCTTTTCGAGCTGATAAAACAGTCCCTGCAAAACGGCGGCGATATGCTTATCAGCGGATTCGGAAGACTTTCAGTGAAAGAAAAGCAGGCACGTAGAGGCAGAAATCCCAGGACGGGTGAAACGATGACGCTGCCACCCGGGAAGGTAGTTACTTTCGAGTGCTTCGGATTCTGCAGGCTGCAATGAACGGGGAGGGCGGCTGAAGCCGCCGATTACATCATGGAGAGAAGATATGCCTATACTCTTTGAAACTACAACGATAAAAAGCATGTCCTTGACTAACCGATTCGTCCGTTCGGCAACATGGGAGGGAATGGCAAAGGAAGACGGGTCATGCCCACGGAAGCTTACCGATCTCATGGTCCGGCTTGCAAAAGGGGGAGTGGGACTAATCATCACAAGCCACGCATATGTGAGCAAGGAAGGACAGGCTGGACGTCGGCAGCTTGGTATTTACAGCGACGCACTTGTCTCGGGGCTGGCCGCCATGGCCGATGCCGTACATAAGGCGGGTGGAACGATTGCTGTCCAGTTGGCCCATGCAGGGTGCCATGCCGACCCAAATCTCACAGGACAGATGCCATTGGGGCCGTCGAGTATGAAGGGCGAAGGAGAGTTGAAGTGCCTTGAGATGACAGGGAATGATTTTCACATGGTTGTGGAAGCCTTCGGGAAGGCAGCAGCACGAGCTCGAGCGGCAGGATTCGATGGGGTCCAGATACACGCCGCCCATGGCTATTTACTGAGCGAGTTTCTTTCACCGTTTTACAACAGGAGAAATGATCAATATGGCGAAAACGTCGAAAAGCGGGCGAGGCTTCTCCTGGAAGTTGCGCATAATATCAGGGATAAAGTAGGGGACAGGTTTCCCGTGATGGTCAAAATGAACTCGGAAGACTTTGTCACAGGGGGACTTGCTGTGGAAGAGATGCTGGAAGTTGCCTCGATTCTGGAGAGCGCCGGTATCGACGCCATTGAGCTAAGCGGCGGGACCAGGTATTCGGGCGACTATGTACCGTCCAGGCTGGGAAGGCTCGATACCGAGAACATGGAAGTCTATTACCTGGAAGCGGCCAGGAAATTCAAGGAAAGGGTCAGCGTTCCTCTAATGCTCGTTGGCGGGATTCGCTCATACGCGGTAGCGGAACGAATCGTAAAAGAAGGGATTGCAGACTACGTTTCCCTGTCGCGTCCTTTAATTCGGGAGCCCGATCTGGTCAACCGCTGGAGGTCTGGAGACACCGGTAAGGCAAGGTGCCTCTCTGATAATCTTTGTTATGAACCGGTAAGAGCGGGCGAAGGGCTGTACTGCGTTGTGGAGAAGCGTCGTGAGCGGACATAAAGCCCGCCCGCTGTCCCTGAATACTGGATAAAAACCGTTTGTGATGCTGGTCTCCGGTCTCCAGGCGCGTTACCCGATAGATACTGTACGAATGCTGCATCGGAGAGTTCTCTCTCAGGCGATTCCAATATGATAATAACGACAAGGACCGGAAAATCTTTCGATACCGACAGAGACCTGACTGCTCCGGAGCGTCACATCCTGCAAAAACTCATCATATGGGAAGCGATATATACAATCCCTTCTTTGGCCTGATCGTTCCATTGCGTCCATATCAGAACGGGGCTAAGAGGCAGGGAACTCCCTGACCTGTTTTTATTGAAAAAAAGAACGCGACCGCAGGAAAAATAACGCGGATCGCGTCCGGTTTTCTCTGAAATGACAAAAAGTTACGCAAGCTTTAATGTCTTAAAGGATTCCACCTGCCCCCTGATTGCCCGTTCGGTCGGCAGCCGTTCAATAGACGAAGCCCCGAAAAAGCCTTGAATTCCCGGCATCCTGGCCAATGCCGTGCCAACGCTGTCGGGTTCATCAAAAGGCCCGCCGTGGCAAATCACCAGGATATCTTTGCGCACCTTGCGGCCGGCGTCAGCGACGGCCATCACTCTTGCAATGGCATCGTCCAGGGTCAAGGCTACAGCGGCGCCGATACTGCCGGCCGTCGTCAGTCCCACGTGGACGACCAACTGGTCGGCCCCGGCTTGGGCCATTGCCTTTGCATCATCATCATTAAAGACGTATGGCGAAGTAAAGAGGTCGATTTCATGGGCCAGCCGAATCATTTCTATTTCTTTATCGTAGCCCATGCCTGTGGCTTCGATGTTGGCCCGAAAATTTCCATCAATCAGTCCAACGGTGGGGAAGTTCTGCACCCCGGAGAACCCTATCTCCTTTAGTTGTTTGAGAAAAACGGGCATCAGCCGAAACGGGTCGGTACCGCAAACACCCGCAAGCACAGGGGTGTTCTTTACAACGGGCAACACTTCAGAAGCCATCTCGACAACAACGCCGTTAGCGTCCCCATACGGCATGAGCCCTGCAAGCGAACCTCGACCTGCCATTCGATAGCGCCCGGAGTTGTAAATTATGATGATATCTGCTCCGCCCGCTTCCGCAAACTTGGCTGAAATGCCCGTTCCCGCCCCGCAGCCGACAATAGGCTTACCGGATGCTGCCTGGGCGTTGAGCCGTTTCAGTATTTCCTGACGTGGGATAGCCATAGCAATTGCCTCCTTTAGGTGAGATACAAGGCCCCGGTCATTTTTTCAGCATCTCCAGAAGAGTCACGGCCACTTTCTCAGAGAATGCCGGATCATTGATGTTGTTGTCCATCTCGATCACTCTTATGCCTGGTTTCAAGTTTTTCTTGATGGTGTCGAAGCAGGCCCGGTCGGCTTCGGGGTCCCAGAACCGATTGCCTGCACTGTCGAGCATCGAAACGCCCTTGAGGGGCAAAATGACAGCCACCGGAGCAGTGGCTG
>JBEKXG010000134.1:0-9294 GCA_049512295.1 Syntrophobacteraceae bacterium | reverse complement strand
AAATAGGGAATCGACTCCTAAATCGACTCCTTATTTTCACAACGGCGAAAAGGACGTTTGCAAGTCCTCGATTCTTCAAGCGTCCCCAGCCGGATTTGAACCGGCGTCGCCGGCGTGAAAGGCCGTACCGGGGCCAATATGCAGTCTCTTTTATATTGATTTTACATGGTTTTTGACGATTAAAGATGATCGAAGATGAAGTAAATTTACCCCCAATTTACCCCTTGTCTTTGTACCTCGTTGGCAGACGGAACAGCCGGATCATCGTTCCATTTCTCTCACTCCATTCAAGCCCAAGTTACCTGACGGCCCGCTCTATCCTTGCTTCCCAACTGCCGGTCGGTACGGTATCATCCTTCATCCTTCAAGCTGCCGATTCTCAATTTTTTCGTAGAAAACAGAAAGGGTCAACTCAAATGAGTACCGTCGAGGTAACTGCATCAAGTGATTACGCTCCGGAGCAGGGAGCAATCTGTGCTGATTCCCTTCGCCTGGAATTGATCATCTCGGGATCATTTTAATACGCTTAAAATTTCCCAGAGGAGGACGGCTGAGAAACCACAAACAATACCGAATCGCGCGGCCCACTCATCTGCTGCTGTCTGTTGCTCAGTCATACAGGGTGGTTATTTCGCCTTCCTTAATTCGCTTTGAGTGACACAGCGGACAACGAGCTGGTGCGTCCAGAGTATACTTGCCGCGACATTTACATTTCCCAGCAATAGCTTCGATTCCTTTGTGGTACTCATCTTCGGATATCGGTTCAACTGGTACATTCTTCCGGATGTGCTCGTCGTGGTCTGCGGTCGCAATGCAATATGGTCCTGGAAGTCCCTTCACGTAGCGAAGGTGGAGTTGTCCAAGGTCATCAAAGCCAATAGCCTTTGTCTTACCACATTTGTCACAGCGGACAAGGTGGTAGATGAACCCGCCGCCTCGATCCAGTTTGAAGCTTCTACCACACTTGAGGCACTTAGCTGCAACTTGGTGTCCCATAATTTTGCACCACAAAGTTACTTTTTTATGTGATTAATCATCGATTGATTTTGTCTCAGCCGTTCGACGCAAAGCCGACAAGGATCGTTTCCATCAGCTCCTCCCTGCTCCTCACGATCCGATCACACGCCCCTTAATCATCGCATTCACCACTGCGCCTTCACTCTCCCCTGCTCGCCGGAAATCAGTCCTGATCCCGATAATTCTCTGTTCGGGTGATTTTCTGGCGTAGAAATATCCGATCTCCCATGCAGTCCCATCATCCACCTGAGGGCCGTCGAGAAGAGCGATCAGAATGTCGGCAGCGAGGAGATGGGATTTACAGCGGGAGAAGATTCCCAGGTTACCCGATTAGGTTGCTCTTTCATGAAGATAGCTCACGACAGACGGCCAATCCGGAAACTCAGGTGAACCGAAGAGGATAAGTTCACCTTGAAATCGATCTGCTCCATTGTTCCTGCGATCGTCCACCAAAAAGTCACCCAAGTTTAGGTTCTTATGGTGCGTAAGGATTAGACGTTTGTATGCGGGCTGGCCAAGATGTCGCTTTACCCAGAGGAGCTTGTCGGACCACGCGGATGGATTCTCCCAGAGCGCCGTGGACAACACGTAGGTATCAAACTTTGCCGCAAGCTCGTGGAACGATTCGATAGAGTTAGGAACGGGGTCCATCCATTTAAAGATATCAGGAACCTCATCAAGCCGACCGTCGAACTCTTGCAGCACGCTGGCTTGTAAATGCACGATGGCGGACTGGAAGTCCACGAGTACACCGTCCATGTCGATGTAGAGGATTTTTTGCATCTTTGACCTCCAAAGCAGCCTAACACGGCGGCTCACCTATAGCCGGCGCTATCGGCGATCCGGTGCAGCCGATAGTTATGGCTTTTTTCCGTAACTTTCAGGACTTCTTTCACCCTGAATAATGCATCAACTTAATCCCCACTACAGGGCGAGATTTCCGATCACTCTCAACGGATTAAAATAAAATCATGCCTTCTTCTTCCGAATTCTCGTGCGCTTTGGCTTACTGCCTGTGTCTGTGGCCGCCGGCTTTGACGCTTCAGCCTTCGCCTGCCTTCTCGCCTCCTGGTACTTTTGCAGCTTCTCGGGCAACCCCTTCTTCTTCATTGCCTTGCTTCGAGCTTTGGTCAATGATTTCGCCGCCAATGGAGTCGCCATTGTGAACCCATATTTCTTCTTGTACTCTTTCGGGCTCATTCCATGCGACGACAAATGCTTTCCGGTGATTTGCCTCATCTCAGCGCCGCATTCGAGACATATTACTTTGTCGTTTTGGATGGAATCTGCCGGGCTGAGCAGGCGTTTCTCTTCTGCTGGTGCTGCTCCAGCCACTTCGGCAGGGGGAGGTAATTCAATTCCTCCCGCCTCAGCCTTTTGAAGTTCGTGGAGCGTGCTGAAAACCTGCCGGAGAGATGATGCAATCTCAGCTGCCGACATAGGCGTTAAGGATACTTGGGTCTGGACGATTTCTGATGCGATCTCGATGAGTTTTGTGGACATGTGGTCTCCTTCATGATCGTTTTATTATCAACAAGACATAGGACATGTGGAAATGGTGGTCTTAGGTTGCTGATCACTGCCCCGTGTCTCGCAGCAGGTCATCCTTTCAGGAGACCTCTGTTCAAAAGGGCACAAAAAGAACGGATGAATATCATTCCTTTATCTCGCCACGGCGGACGGCATGCTTATACACGGGCAAGGTCTTGAAATGCTCGATGGTCATCCCGGTGGACTTGAGATAAGCATCGAATTCAGGGGAGCCCCATTCCGGCAGGTCCCATTTCCGAAACTTTATCCAATCCGCGTTCTCCGGGTCTGCGTCCACGTAAAATGGCTTTGGTTTATGCCGTTCTTCCTTGGATATTTTCGTGGATACGGATTCGTCGGCCATCTTACCTCTGTGGCAACGGACTGTTTTAAAGATCGCCTGAGGATTCCCGATAGAGAAAACGTCATTGTCGATTCCGTATACGACCCCGGATTCTAGCCGCAGCAGGAAAGGCCACCGCTTTCTCGCGCTGCTATGGGACTGCTTCGGCATCCTGAAAGAGCGGCATATGACATTTCCGCTCGTCTCAATCCCGAAGATGTCGCAAATTCCATTCTGGGATCTGCTATAGGTGCAGTTTACACAGGAGAGATGACCACCGTTGGGCATCTGTGAAATCCTCCGTTATCCACAGAAAATACTTATGGTCTTTAGACCAATCCCTCATTTCCTCCAAAATACATATCTCGCACAGTTTTTACCACCTCTTGAGGATTGATGGCTATGATCTCTCTCTTTTCGGGAATGATGGCCCATATCCCGTGCTCGGGGTTGTCGATTATCCCGTATCTCTTCAGGAATGTGCGAGCCCAGCCTAGACGGTTCGCAAGTAAACTTTGGCCGCTCACGCCCGGCTTACAGAAAGTTGTGAGGGCATCTTCCGGCAAGCGGAGCGAATCGGAAACCCGCGATAACATGTCCTTGACTGTGGCCCGCCCGCCCAACTCATGCAGGGCTTTGAGCAGGGGGTTCATTAGTTGATGGTACTTCGGAATTCGATCATATCCCGGCAGTATTATTTCTTCCTCATCTTCTAGGATGTCCATCTCTTCATTGATTAGTTCGTCCTCATCTTTGAATCTTGCCAAAGCTGTCTCCTCTCTTATTACTACGTCACGAGCAATTGGTTTACCCATTGCAAGCTCAATTCGGCCAAGCAGAGCGGCCTCACGTGATTTAAAGAAGGTTTCGAAGTCGTCTTTGCGAAGAGCCGAAGGGTCAATTAAATGGGAGAGAAGGATTTGGTCAAGGTGCTCAGTACCGATGCCAAAACGTTTCTCAAGCAGTGTCAGATACTTGCTGGGTGGATGATTACCGATTATTTGGTTAGTTTTGGCAGCAAGGGGGGTTTTGTTTATGATACTGTCGTAACGCCCCGCATCGAGGTTATTGGCTTTGCACCAATCCTGTGGGAAGATATGGTGTATGTCAATCCGGTCATGAAAGTACAATTCATTATCAATAGAATTGCCTGTTCGAAAATCCTGACAACCATCATGCATGAGGTAGGCATGGAGACCTTTGTAAGCGGCGCTGTTGCGGCTCCGCAGAGTCAGTAAACGCGATGGGGCGAAATTGGTGTCGAGAACCGCTGACGGTTCATTTCCTTCAGCAATCCATTCGAGAAGTTCAGGAACATCCTTGGCAAAGGTACTTTCGATCGAGCCACCATACGACTCGCCAAAAACCCCGCACCAATACCATCGGGCAAGTTTTTGCATCACTCCAACACTGTCCGCTTTGTCTCCAAGCTCCGCAAGGACGGCGGCGAGCGGTATTACTTGGGTTCGATAGGGTAGATCACGAGCGGTAAAGATTTTTTGGCCGTGGAGGAAACGTGCCGCACGCTCAAAACCTTTTGTGACATTTTCTTTCCATTTCTCATAATCCTCAAGCGGGAGCCGAAGAACATCTTTGCTCTTGCAACTGATTCCCGGTGCATTTTCCGGCGGTGTACCGGCTCTGATGGACTGCTGACGGCGAGTGAGCGCCGCTAGAAGCGTAATCGCCTGCAAAAAGTCGTCACTTTGGATATTGGCCAAGACCCCAGCGGCACTCTGAATGTTCCCCAAGACCCCGGCCTTTTTGATAAGTCTTTCGCGGATTGTCCAGTCGTCTCGAAGTCGAAAACCAAGGGCCGCATAAGTAGCTGTGAGCAACTCAAAGTCGGTTAACGAGACGCCCCCCATATTTACTTTTTTAAACACCTGACAGACAGCCTCTTTAGGGGTCTCTTTTCGTAAAAAGATGAGGGGCACCTGATACTGCTCGAACCGCTTGACGACCTCCCTGTTGAAAGCGTCAAACAGCTTCACCTTTTCTTTATCATAGTCCCAAAACTTATTGTGTTCTTCTCTCCATTCGTCACAGTCAAGGATCTGGGCCAACGGGAACAAACCAGCTCTGTATTCCTCGACTGGCTTCGAATAGTCCTTAAGCACTTCCCCACGGAAGTTTCGAATCATCCGATCTTCAGGGAGACTGATGATCGCTTCATCCCGGTCGCCGTCAGGATTGAGCGCTTGGTTAATGCCTATGTAATACCAACGCTTAATTGGCTTATCGCGCGCATCCCTCGTGACAACAGGCCCATCCAAGAAAAGCGACTGAAGCAGGGCGGTGAGCCTTTGTTGGCCGTCGAGAACCAGTCTCTCAGGATTGGTGGAGATAGGGGGCACTCCCTCAACCAGGCGTGGTTGGAGGCGAACGTCAGGATTCCCCGTTTGGAGCAGCATCACTACCCCAATCGGGTATGAAAGGGATATGCTGGCAAGGAGGCTCTTGATATGCTCGTCATCCCACTTCCAGTCGCGTTGGAAGTCGGGGAGCTGAGTTTTTCCATCGCGGATGCTTCGTAATAATTCAGATAATGGCTCCTTGGTACTGTCGAATGTAGTAGTAATTGCATTCATCAAAATCCCCCTTATATGGTTCACCGCTAGAGATTGCCCTCACTATCTTTGGAGATGTGTCACTTCACCTTAATCTGCGATGGGTCCTTCACAATGATCTCTGGCTTGCCCTGATAGCTCTGTACCATTCCCGTGACACAGATCTCTTTCCCGGAGTATAGCGTTTCGGGCGACTTTTCAAACTTGCCCCTGTCCGATCCCCAAATCATCACTGTGAAAACTTGATTCGGGTAAGGTTTGTCGAGATTAATGAAGGTAGGCCGCCCCTTTGACTTGGCTGCAAAATGGCCGCTCGCAACGGTTCCACAAACCGTCTTTTGCTGGCCGATGAATTTGGCGGCGTCTTCGGGGGTGATGGTATCCTGGGAGTAAGCGATTACGACTAAACCGGCTAACAAGGCCACTAAAAGCAGTAATTTAAATTTTTTCATTTTTGCTTCCTCAAGTTGGGCAAGGGCGGCAAAACCTCATGGGAGTACTGCCAACGGAGATTAGCCAAGTAAAAAACATCCTAATAGCGGATTATCTGTCCACCTAGCCCTCGGTCTCTTCCATCAAGACTCCCTTCAAAGTTTTCCTTCTTTATAATCTTTATCCTCTTCTTGACGTATTACCGTCCTTATTTCCCCGTAGCAGCCATAAAAGCCAGCGTTCCTATGATTTTTCCAAATCACAATGCGCATTATTTTCTCGTATTCCCGTTCTGACAGCGCAGATCAATCATCATTGTCATTATCATCATCTTCTTCTGCCAAGTCTCTGAGGACGGATATGACGTCTTCAGTTCCCTCGTAATGCAGGTACTTATCGAAACCCTCAATGATTTTCTGAATTTGTTCTGGTTTTTTAGATTGCTTCGGGAAAGTCCCTTTGGCAAACTCCATACTCTTTTGGGCCTGCTCGAATGGAAAGATACTAGATGTTATACTGGGATCGAAGCACAATGGATCGCTTCTACGGTAGCGTAGAAGATAAAGGAGTAGCTGAAGCATTTGAAAATAAAGGGATTTAAATTTTAACTTCTTCTGTTCCCTGAATAGCCTCTGCAAAGCTCGGTTTGCAAACAATTGTGCCATATCCCGGTCGAGGCCCTTTTCTCCATCCTCCCTGAGCATCAAAATGCGGCAGACGGAACGAGCTGAATGAATAGGAAAAGTCTTATCCTCAAACCGGTTGCTTCCCGCCAGTCTGGCAACAGACTTAAAAAGCAATCGAAAATCTTCCACATTTGCGAATGTACGCCCCCCTGCCTCGACCGCTGCCCTCCACCCCCAAGAAAGGTGGCCATCATGAAGTATCCTCCTTATACCATCCAGTAAATTCGGAGGAGCGGCGCAATAAAGCCATCCGGCCCGAGCGATGATTTTGCTAATTTGTTTCCTAACAGGAGGCTTATAAGATGCCGCACTGAGTATCTGGTAGTCTGAGTCAATCTTTTGAGCAATTCTACTTATGATTTCCTGCCCATTGATATTACAAGCTTGCCCGTCCTTATCAATAGAACCCAAATAAAGAATAAGCCCAGCAAAATCTGTCCGAGCCTTTCCTGTAATAACGCGATTATGAACGCTATCCAAAACTTGCATGTAGTCCCGTGCGGTCGGTGGAGTCCTCTCAAAAGTATTAACCCAGTACGCCCTGGAACTAAGCACACGGTCTTCAGGATCGGTGGCTATCTCCTCGATTCTTGGCCATCCGCGCATGCGCTTCGGAAGACTTGAGGCAAATCGCATATTGGAATAGTTCAGAAGCACTCTATCCCCTCGAAGAAAAAGAGCATCCTGAGGGAGGATCTCAATTTTTGCCAGACCGCTTGCGGGACGGATACGTACCTCAATGTCCAAAGTAGTATTGGACTCAGGGGGAGAAGGGAAATCGAAAACGGCGCGACGAAGAGGTGTCCATGGTATTTCTTCGATAGGCTCATCTTTGACCTTTCTTTCTCCGTTTCGTTTTACACTGAAGATGGCCTCAGCAAAGGCGCGTCCATATCTAGCTCCAGGAGTTTCTTCTGCACGAAAGAAGCTTCTCGTTTTAACAGCCTGCAGACTTCCTAGCCTCCTAACCACTTCACGCAAAAGACGTGCTTGGCAAGGACTTATGTTACCAATAGGGGGATCTTGTGCTTGCGGGGCAAATGTGTCGGTGTTTTCAAGCGGCGCTTCCTCGACCGGGCCTTTATAGAGATAAACATGCAAATTTCGTTTTCCGGCATCAAGCTGGAATCCCCGCTCTATGCGATCTTTGTGCTCTTCTCCTCCGAAGACCTCCTGAGCTTTCAAGAGCGGAACCCACGTAAACCGTCCTCTTTCCTGTGCGAGTATGGAAATCTGAGGCATCGTGTCCAGGTATGAAGGGATTTTATTCATTGTCCTTTGGCCATAAATTGCGGCCCCTTCAGCAACAGGATCATTGCACTTCGCGGATAGCCAAAGCCGGCCAGCTTGGGGTTCCGACAAGTCGCCTTCGACGTCCAAACCGCGGGTTTTAAGCAATTCAAGCCCGCCAGAAAGCCAGGGAGGAATTGCTTTGGGAGCAAGTGAACCGTATATGATCATCCCACGTAATCGCGCTCCCGGATACAGTGCTCCCATTCGCCGAACCTCACCTGAAAGCATTTCTTCGATTGTTCCTGACCGTGAATCATAGAGGAAGCTTATAGCGCAGGATTTCTCGACGATCCGCCTCAAGGGGGAACATGAGATCGACTGAATATTGTAAATACGCTGACAAAGGTCTGGCTTCGGGTTCCACAGGGTCCATTTTCCATTACAGCTCCAGGGACGAGGGAGTTCGGTTGATGTCCATTCCTGACCTGCGAGAGCTTGCCATATTTCTGGAAATTCAATAAAAGCCTGCCAGAACGCTCCTTCATCAATGCCTTGGAAGTGTTCCTCGATTAGGTTTCCAGCCCAATCCATACCCGTAAAAGGAGGACCACATGTGGGCCTCTCTCGAATCGGCAGAACATAATATTGATTTTTGTGTTCCTGAACCTTGAGTCGGAAGGTAGTGAACTCGAATGAGTCTGGGCCTAAATAGATGCAATGGATGTGGTCGTTAACGCCCATCCGTGTTGGAAAGTCGCCCTCCACCTTATCCAACCATGAT
The DNA here is from genome assembly GCA_049512295.1 of Syntrophobacteraceae bacterium. GTDB lineage: Bacteria > Desulfobacterota > Syntrophobacteria > Syntrophobacterales > Syntrophobacteraceae > SbD1. Next base: position 702 of record JBEKXG010000134.1, on the reverse strand, counting down.
AAGGCAGTAGCAACAGGGCGCCATACAAGCATTGTCTCGGAATAGCCCAGGGCAGCAAGCTCTCTCAACAGGAGTTCCTGCCCAAATTCATCAAGGTGATCTGGGATTGCCACTACAGGAACAAGAGGTCCTGCAATCTGCTCAGGAAATGGTACTCCACCGATATTGTCAGTCATTAATGATTTTATATGAGCGGCCAAAATTCGGGCCAAAGAGAATGAGACGCCTCGACCTGCATTCCATCGTGCCAAGTGGTCCCCTGCCTCTATGATTGCCCGCCAAACCGAAAAGATGGGTGCTCTTCGGATGGGTTCTGCGGCTGCTATTCGAGCTTCGGGAGGCCAACTAAGCCCAACGTGAGTTCTCTCCTTGAAAGCCTCGTCACCGGTTAAAATGCGGCCGAATGGATTCATGGGAAGCACAACACTGGCCGGATAGAAGCCGCGCAAATAGCAGCTTTGCCCAAGGTGTGCAACACAATCCTGAAGACCAAAAGAGGATATACCAATGGGAGTTTTCAAAGGGTTGTCTCCAGGATGTCCTCCACTACCAGGATGATGCCGCTCAAAGCATCTTTCCAACACCGCTGATCAGTAGCGACCTGCACAACATGTAGATCCTCACCGGACCCTGGATGGAGATCCGCAGCAGCGGATTCCATATCGCTTCCAACCACAAAGCCACGCAGTATTGGAAAATCGG
>JBEKXG010000133.1:0-9389 GCA_049512295.1 Syntrophobacteraceae bacterium | reverse complement strand
TTATTGCGCGGCTGCGCAAAGAACTCGTGAGCGTGCCGGGGGCCCCCACCTATCTTCAGTCGGTCCAGGACCTGAGGATAGGCGGAATGGTGAGCGCTGCCGCGTATCAATACACTCTGAGGAGCGACAACCTGGCAGACCTCAATACATGGGCGCCCCGCGTACTGGAACAGGCATATCGTTTGCCCCAGTTGGTGGATGTCAACAGCGACCAGCAGATCAAGGGGCAGCAGGCCATGGTGCAAATCGACCGCCCCACGGCATCGCGTCTCGGCATATCCGCGCAGCTCATCGACTCCACTCTCTACGGCGCTTTCGGCCAGGACCAGGTTGCAGTCAACTACACCACATTGAACCAGTATCACGTGGTGATGGAGTTCGCTCCGCCCTTCTGGCAGAGGCCCGAAACACTGCGCGACGTCTACGTTCATTCTGTGAACGGAGGCATGGTGCCGTTGAGCGCGTTCACCAGTTTCAAGCCGCTTAACACCTCGCTCTCGGTCAACCATGCAGGGCAATTCCCGGCAGTGACGATCTCCTTCAATCTGCCTTCAGGCGTGGCGCTGGGTGACGCGGTGAACGCCATTGAAACGGCAACCGCTAAAATGGGGATGCCGGCCCACATTCACGGAACTTTTCTGGGCACTGCACAGGCATTCCAGGCCTCGCTTGCCAACGAACCCATCCTGATCCTGGCGGCGCTTTTTTCGGTCTACATAGTGCTTGGAGTGCTATACGAGAGCTACATCCATCCGATCACCATCCTCTCCACGCTTCCGTCTGCAGGCGTGGGCGCCCTTGTGGCTCTTCTGATCTGCCGGACCGATCTCAGCCTGATCGCCGTTATCGGAATTATCCTTCTGATCGGCCTGGTCAAAAAAAACGGCATCATGATAGTAGATTTCGCCCTGGAAGCTGAGCGAAAGGAAGGCAAAGACCCTGTCGAGGCGATTTATCAGGCCAGTTTGCTGAGGTTCCGGCCGATCATGATGACAACGATGGCCGCTTTGCTGGGGGCACTGCCACTGGCGGTCGGCAGTGGTGTCGGGTACGAGATGCGGCGGCCGCTCGGGATATCCATTGTGGGCGGCCTGATTTTCAGCCAGATGTTAACGCTTTTTACTACTCCAGTGATCTACCTCTACATGGACCGCCTACGGCTCTGGTTTTTGAGAAGAAGGTCGAAAGGCCGGGGGCGGACAATGGATGCCGGTGAATAGGTGCGGGAATGGCGCGACTAAAATTGATGAAGCTGGCTGCAACTCCTTTACTGCTTGTGATCCTTGCCGCGTGTACGGTGGGTCCCGATTACGTCAGGCCAAAGGCTGAGACCCCGGCGTCGTACAAGGAAATCGAGGGCTGGAAGAAAGCGCAGCCGCAGGATCATGTGTCTCGCGGCGCGTGGTGGGCGATGTATAACGATCCACAGCTAAGCGGCCTCGAAGAACAGGTCAATATCTCCAACCAGAACCTCGCGGCGGCTGAAGCCCAGTACAGGCAGGCTCTCGCCTTGGTGCAGGCCGCCAAGGCAGCCTATTTCCCGACGGCTAATGCCGGGCCCAGGGTTTCCAGGAGCCGCCCCTCGGCCAATCTCCCCGGAGCCCGGGGAATATCTGAAACCACCAGTGACCTGATTTTTTCGGGCACGGCTACCTGGGAACTCGACCTTTGGGGCAAGGTGCGCCGGCAGGTCGAGTCGAGCAAGGCAAGCGCCCAGGCAAACGCCGCCCTCCTCGAAGGAGTGCGTCTCAGCGCGCAGTCCCAACTGGCCCTGGACTATTTCGAGCTTCGGACGCTGGATTCCCTGAAGAAGGTGCTGAGTGAAACCGTGCAGGCCTACCGGAAGTTTCTCGAACTGACGAAGAACAGGTATGCAAGCGGCGTGGCGGCCCAATCCGACATACTGACGGCGCAAACACAGCTCGATACGACCGAGGCGCAGTTAATCTCCGTTGGCGTCCAGCGAGCGCAAATGGAGCACGCCATAGCCATGCTCATAGGAAAGACCCCGTCCGATCTGAGCATTCCTGCGGGCCCGCTCGACGGGCCGCCGCCGGCCGTGCCTGCCGGCGTGCCTTCCGAGCTTCTCGAACGCAGGCCCGACATCGCCGCGGCCGAAAGACAGGCCAAGGCCGCAAATGCCCAGATAGGGGTGGCTGAAGCCGCTTATTATCCAACCGTTACTCTGAACGCATCGGGAGGGTTCGAGGCTTCCTCCGTCGCCCAGTGGTTCACGTGGCCCAGCCGATTCTGGACACTCGGACCGGCCTCCGCCCAGGAAATCTTATTCGACGGGGGGCTGAGGCTCGCCCAGACCGAACAGGCCCGAGCAGCCTATGATGCCAGTGTGGCCACTTACCGTCAAACCGTACTCACCGGGTTCCAGCAGGTCGAAGACAACTTGGCCGCACTTCGTATTCTGGAGCAGCAAGCGCAGGCCCAGCAAGCGGCGGTCGATGCGTCAATCTGGAATCTGGACATAACCGTGAACCATTACAAGGTCGGAACGGCAAGCGCCCTGGATGTCATTAATACCCAAACCATCCTGCTAACCAACCAACTTACCGCAGTCGGCATCCTGGGCAGCCGAATGAACGCCAGCGTGTCCCTCGTCCAGGCCCTGGGCGGAGGCTGGAGCACGGCTGATTTACCTTCAGATGAAACCGTCGGTAAGAAACCCTACAAAGGGTGGTGGTGAGGGGCGATTTACAGCTTCTTACTATCTTATCCTCAGGCCGGCGATCTTCAACGCTCCCCTGTGATAGCCATCCGGAAAGAGGGATTCCAGGTCTTCGATTTCAATCTGGCTGTTCTCGCAGACTTCATATACGGTCGGGACAGTCCCGGTTTCCTCAAATCGTTTCCGAATAAAGCTTATTAGTTCCCAGTGACCTTCATTGAGGCCGGGCATTTTCATCTCGAGCGCCTTGAAGACCGCATAATCCTCATCCCATTCCGACGGGTCGATCAGGAACCCGCGTATGTCCACGCGGTAGGTTCTCTCACTGAATGCTTTCGAAATTCTGGCCGGCCGATTGCGGGGCAGCCAGGACGAATGAGCGGGTTCCTCCGAGTATGTCAGACCTGCAAGTCTGCACGCCCCCCTTAGATAACCGGCCGGAAAAAGTCTTTTGAGGTCTGCCAAACGCAGCCCGTGCGCCTTGCAAATTTCATAGATTGACGGGCATTTTCCGCCGGTCGAAAAGCTTTGCCGGATAAAGTCAATCACATCCCAATGCCGTGATGTCAATCCGCCTGGAATCCCGACAGAGGGGGCAAGCCCTTCGGCAAATCTGGTGTCCCAGTCCCCGGGGTTCAATAAAAACCCATCCGCATCGACCCTGTAGCCTTTTTGTGCAAGATCAGGAGTTTCCATGTTTGACCCCTCCCTTGAACTATCCGGTATCCGGTGCATTCCACGACTCGCGAAATGTATTCCAGGCCCTGCGAGGCATCAGTGTTTGAACGCACGCTGTCCTGTAAGCACCATTGTTACTCCGGCTTCGTTGCAGGCTTCGATCACTTCCCAGTCCCTCATCGAGCCGCCCGGCTGGACGACCGCCTTTATGCCCTGGCGGATTCCGACGTCCACACCGTCTCTGAACGGGAAAAAGGCGTCCGAAACCATTGCCGCGCCTATCAAGCCCGCCCTGGCCTGGCAGGTGAGAGTATCGATTTGCTCTTTTTGCTCTCCGGGTCGCTCTCCCTTCTCTATGGCAAGCTCCAGATCCTTGTACGGAATTTTGTACCTGTCGAAACACAGCGTGTCGGCGTACTTCTGGTAGGCCTTATAGACGGCGATTTCGGCCACCCCGACGCGGTCCTGCTCCCCCGTGCCGATTCCGACCGTGCATTCATCTTTGACGTATATTACGGAGTTGGAGGTTACGCCCTGCTCTACAAACCAGCCGAAAAGCAGGTCCGCCATTTCCTGTTCGGTCGGCTCTCTGCTGATTTTGTAGGTTTTGCCCTGGCTGGTGGTTTCGGCCAGTTTGAAATCCCCGGCGCTCCTGATCTTATTGAGGGGCGACTGCTGAACGATCAGGCCGCCGTCAATCAGAGACTTGAAATCGACGAACCGCATATCGATGTAATCCCGGAGCCGGTCAATCCGGGACACCTGTATGATGCGCAGGTTGGGCCTCTTCTTGAGGACCTCCAGGGAGCCTTCCTCGTAGCCGGGAGCGGCGACCACCTCGAGGTAGTTTTCCGAAATAAGTTGGGCTGCACCCTTATCGACCGGGCGGTTGACCACCAGGCACCCGCCGAAAGCGGCAATCCGGTCGGCACGGTTTGCGCGGTGGTATGCCTCGGTCAGGTCCGCGCCGTGCGCGGCGCCGCAGGGATTGTTATGCTTGAGGATTACCGCTGCCGGCTTGTCCATTAAAAACTTCATTATATTGAGTCCGTTGTCCAGGTCGGTCAGGTTGATCTTACCGGGATGCTTGCCTTCCTGGAGCATGTCCTCCTCACTGATGGCGCTGACCAGACCATTTCCCGGATCGATAAACCGGCAGGCGCCCAGCGTCAGATTCCCGCCGGCCAGTTCGTAGAGGGCCGATTCCTGGCCAGGGTTTTCCCCGTAGCGCAACCCCTTTTCAATCAACTCACCGGTTTTTTCGTCCGGAAACTTCCATGAACGCTTCCTGTAGACAAGCTCCCGGTCTCCGAAGCTCATGCGCAGCGAGTCCGGGAAATGGTCCTCCATTACCGTGCGGTACATTCTTTTGAGATCTTCAGCCATAATTGTTCCCCTGAGTGGTAAAGTTACAGTATTCTTAAGACAGTAAAAGACCAAAAAGCAAATAATACTTGATACCCGAAAAAGATGGGATTATTTCCGAGTTGCCCGTTTCGGGCTTCGGCCCTGATTTGAAAACTTGCAGTTTGAGTGATTGTTCATTCAGACAATACGATAACCACGACAGAAAGGAACCGCACTTTGAAAAGCTTCCAGGGATTAGGCGCCGCCACTCTCATCGGCAGCATGCCTCAAAGGGACAGGGAGAAGGCGATCGGCCTGGCGCTGCAAGCCGCGCCTGAGATCCCGGCCTGGCCCCAGTTGCCCGCATATCCCGCCGAGCAGATGATGGCTCAGTATATCGAGGGTCTGCCGGGGCTTGTAACCCGGGAGGGCAGGCAGTTTGCAGTGTCCGATACGCCCGAATTCGACCGGGACCTCCTGCTTTTCTATGAACAATACCTTGCCATAGAAGACGGATCGCTCCAGGTGGATGATTCGCGCTTCCGGATGGGTGAAGAAACCAGCCCAACCTTCCGCAGTTTTATGCAGACCGTTAAGAAAGCCAATCTGTCCGTTCGCGCCCTGAAAGGGCAGATAGCGGGGCCGTTTACGCTCCTGAGCGGTCTCAAGGACCAGGACGGACGCGCTCTTATTTACGACGAACGCTTCCTGGACATTATACCGAAGCTCCTCGGCCTCAAAGCGAGGTGGCAGATCGAGATCATGAAGACCTTCGGAGTCCCGGTGATCATTTTCCTGGACGAGCCCGCACTTGCAGGGTTCGGCTCTTCGGCCTTCATCACCGTGTCCGCCGAACAGGTCGTGCGGCTGCTGGCCGAAGTGGCCGACGCAGTCCATGCCGCGGGAGGGATCGCAGGCGTTCACATCTGTGCCAACACTGACTGGCAGTTGGTGTTCCAGTCAAATTTGGACATCATCAATTTCGACGCCTACGGCTATTTCGACAAGTTCGCCCTGTACCGAAAAGAGTGCCTCGATTTCATTGCGGCGGGCGGAAACATGGCTTGGGGAATAGTTCCCACCTCGGACCTCGATGCTATTCGTGCCGAAACCCCGGAAAGTCTGGCCGGGAGGTGGACCAGCCAGGTGCGAGAGCTTGCCGCAGGCGAGATAGCGTACGAACAAATACTCGCTCAGTCTCTATTTACCCCGAGCTGCGGCTGCGGCAGCCTGCCGGAGGATTACGCGGCAAGGGTGCTCGATCTGCTCAAAGGGTTCTGCCGGATAATGCGCCAGCAGCGGTGACGGGTGATGCCCACCCGTCACCTGTCACCCGTCAAGGAACCGGTGGCGCCGGGTGGCAAAGGAAACAGGTAACCCGGGTCCCCTCGCTCAATTTCAGTTTGTTGGACGCCATCCGGGGGCCGGTAAGGAAAGTTCGCCCAACTCGCAGCCGGGAATAAGGGCTCCCTTCGAGTTGCGCCCCATGGCAGCCCTGGCACTTGGCTATGTCAGCGGGGTGGCTCAGCAGGTAAGCCTTATGATTGTTTGCACCAAATCCCCACCAGCTCTGGCTGTCCACTGCATGCATCCCGTGAGGGCCATCGAGCGATTGGGCGGCTGACGGAGCAATACCGGGGCCGTGGCAGACGGCGCATTCCATGATGGTTGAGGCATATCCCTGAAGATAGACCGGAGTGAGGTTGTCGTGCGCCAAAGCGGACGATACGGGCCACTCCGCGTGCGGGCTCCCGTGGCATGCGGAACAGGGGATGGTCGGGGTCGGGCTTGCACAGGCCAGCTTGCTGTTTCTGAAAAGCAGAAACTTGCCTTGACCGGCGGGGTCCGGGTTTTCTGCAAACTGCAGGCTGGGGGCCAGTATAGGCGTGGCAACGTCCGGACCTCCCGTGTAGGCGATCCTCTGCACCAGATTATTTCCAAGATGATCGAGTGCATTCCCGGTATGGCATGACTGGCATTTTGGAGTATCGATCCAGGGCCTTCTTGCAGGATTGGCGACCCCCAAAAGGCTCCCGTGGCAGTTCTGGCATATGAGGCCGGCACTTGACATCGGTCCGCGCAGACACTGGGTACTTGCGCCGGGGTGGCAGTAATAAAAGGTATTTATACCTTCGTCGGGGATGGGGACCCCGTTTAGCTGCACTGACCCATGATGGCGATGGATAGCATGAGAGGTGTATGAGTAGGGCTGGTGGGTAACAGGGTTTATTTGAGTGCCGGTTGGGCCGGTCCCGGCAAGATCGAGGGCCGCCGAGTAATGGCATTTGTTGCACAGTACCGGTCTTTGCTTCATGAGGTTCGTCGCGTTCAGGGCATCATGGAGCATTAGTATATTTTGCCGCACCCTGAGATTCAGGCTTTTGTCCGTACTCCAGTTCGTTACCCCATGAAAGCCAGGGGAAGCCGCGTCGTTTCCGGTCTCGTGGCAAACCTGGCAGCGGGCCTCAGTTGAAATCGAAATGGTTACGGGTGTCGATCCGACCACCGCATTGGTATTTTTATTCCGCGCAAAAGCGCGCATCATCTGGTAGGGATTGAACCTTCCCTTGTCATCCTTTTCAGCACATTGAACGGAGGCAAAATCGACAATTGTGAAAACTCGCTATCCATACAGTGCATCCCGAGGTTATTGAAGGGGAGCACCGCGCACCGGCCGGCTGCTTTGGCAGGCGCGTGCAACCCGTGGATGGCGAAACCAAGGGCTATGAGAAAAAATATGGTCCACTTGAGGTGCGTTCCGGTTCTTTTTGCGTGCATCATCGATTCCTTCCGGATTGACGTACGGTATGTGATTTGACTGCCGGGAAAAGCTTTTCTCAACTGTCACGAGATAATCGGCCGCTCCTCACTATTGAAGTTGGATTTGATAGAAATGACTTTCGGAACTGATGCCTCAGTTTGCGAGTGGGTTAAGCAATGTATACTCGGGCGAAAATTGCAGTATTTTGGCGGGACTCATCGGGAGTTTCCCGGTGGGTGCTAATTACCTTTAAAGTTCGTTCTGATGGGGTTGCGTCTTGACAAAAGGGTTAAACGGCACTAGTTTTTTTTAGCACTCTTTTATGGTGAGTGCTACCAACATAGGGGTTCGGACGTGATCAAGCTCACACAACGCGATCAGATCGTGCTGGAAGCCGTTATTACCGATTATATAGAGACCGGCGAACCAGTCGGGTCCAGGACCGTTTCCAAAAGAAGCATCATGAACGTCAGTCCGGCTACTATCCGCAACGTGATGGCTGACCTCGAGGAAATGGGGCTGCTCTACCAGCCGCACACATCGGCAGGCCGGATTCCGACCGTTAAGGGCCTGCGGCTCTATCTCGATTCGATAATGCAGTCCAGGCAACTCGAGGGGCCGCAAAAAGAGCGGATTCGCGATGCGATGATGTACAAGCCCCAGGATATAAGGGAGCTGCTGCGCGGGACATCCAAACTGCTTTCCCAGTATTGCAGGCAGGCAGGAGTCGTGCTGTGGCCGAAGCTTTCGATTACATCGTTCAAACATATCGAATTTCTTCGGCTGGGGCCTCATCACATAATGGTCGTCCTTATTTCCAAGGCGGGCCTGGTTCATCAGACACATATCGAATCGGACGAAGAGGTTACGCAGGCCGAACTGGACAAATACGGCCGGTATATAAATGAATTGCTCCAGAATGTGCCCATATCCAGCTTAAAGGAGCGCATTTTGGAGGAAATGGCGAGCGAGAAGGCGATCTTCGACCGGCTTTTTTCGCGCGCCCTGAAAATGGCCCAGCGGGCAATCCAGGATACGATCGAGGAGAGCGACATCTACATAGAGGGGCGGACCAATCTTTTTGACAACCCGGAGTTCGCCGACGTGGAGCGAATGAGGCGGATACTTCAGGCCTTCGAGGATAAATCCAGGATGATACGCCTGCTCGACGAGACATTCAGGGCTTCGACGGGAATCCAGATAGTTCTGGGGACCGAGGGCGAACTCCAGGAGGAGATGAGCCTGATCTCGTCTCCCTACTGGCGGGGGAGTACCCCGTTGGGGGTGCTGGGCGTGATTGGTCCCCTGCGCATGGATTACTCCAGAATTATCCCGATTGTCGAGTTTACGGCGAACTTTCTGAGCCAAATCCTGGAACTTCCTGATGAGACTTGAGAAAATCGACTCATTTTTATGTGGCAATGCCGCATTTGCCGAAATGTGAACTTATATTGTCACGATCATAGGGCCACTTGCCGGAATTTGTTTCGGCAAACCGACTATCCCGACACCTCGCGGAGCATCTCGCGGAGCGTTGAGATCGGGAACGGAAGCACTATTGCAGGAGGCTCCTATCGAGTGGCACGAAATGGAGGTAGCAGTTTGATGCCTGTTAGCAAAAGGCCGACAAGCCAGAGTCCCGATCCGGAGGATCAGGCTCAAACCCGGGTTGGGGCTTCGGAGAGTTCTGAGGAAGATTGCCGCCAACTTCTGCTGAAGCGCCAGGAGGAACTCAAAGAGGCGCAGGACCGCATTTTGCGGCTTGCCGCCGAGTTGGACAACACCAGGAAACGGCTCGAGAGGGAGAAATCCGAGGGCATAGCCTACGCCAATGAAAGCATCATGCGGCAGCTCATCGATGTTATCGACAATCTCGAGCGGGCAATCGAGCATGGCGAAGGCAACGTGAACTGTGAAGGCCTT
>JBEKXG010000132.1:9459-16331 GCA_049512295.1 Syntrophobacteraceae bacterium | reverse complement strand
TTCTTATAAGCCTCTCTATTTCACGGGCCGGGAAGGCGCCGAGGTATCCGCCTTGATTCCCGTAATGGAGGTAAGAAGCTTTCTCACCGGCAAAAGGGGAGTCTCGATGCCTTTTACAGATCGCTGCGAACCGATCGTCACAGAGGGGGGACGTTTTTCCTCAGTTTTCGATGAAATCCTGCATTACGGGAAAAAGGCGGGGTGGAAATACCTGGAACTCAGAGGCGGAGCGAAACATCTTGACGGCCCGGTCCCGTATCGAACCTACATGAGGCATGTTCTGAAAATTCACGATCAGGAAAAACAGCTCTTCACCGGTCTGAAAAAGGGAACAAAAAGCAATGTCCGGAAGGCGGCCGTTTCAGGAGTTCGAGTCACTATCTCCGACTCCGAAACAGACCTGGATCAATACTACCGGCTGCATTGCCTGACCAGAAAACGCCACGGGACGCCTCCGCAGCCGTACAGTTTCTTCAAAGCCATCCACAGGAACGTGATCTCGAAAGGCAAAGGCTTTACGGTCCTGGGCACATGGCAGGACCGGCCGGTTTCAGGAGCGGTCTATTTACATTCCGGCAGGAAAGCAATTTACAAGTTCGGCGCCTCCGATCTGAGATACCAGCACCTTCGTCCCGCCAACCTGGTCATGTGGGAAGCCATCAGGTGGTTTTCGAAAAACGGGTTTGACGAACTCTGCTTCGGCCGGACGGACCTGGACAATGCCGGGCTGATTCATTTCAAGGGTGGCTGGGGGGCGCGCGAAGAGCCGCTTGACTATTACAGGTATGACCTGAAAAGATCGATTTTCGTGAAAGGGTTGCCGGAAATGAGCGGCCTTGCCGAACGGATATTCCGAGGTTTGCCCGTTCCCCTTCTCCGCCTTGCCGGGGAGCTGCTTTACCGGCACATGGGATGAAGTGTCCGGTTAAAACGGATGCCGGGATTGAGAGAGGGTTTTCTCACTGCGTCACCATGTGTCCGTGTCGCCCTTTCCGGGAGTGAGGGCCAATGCTCGGCTATAAAATCCGCATATACCACTACGTTAAATCCCTTATGCCAAGAAGGCTGCAGATTCTCCTGCGACGGGAGCTGGTAAGACGTCAGCTCCAGCAAAGCGCCGGTGTCTGGCCGATTTACGAATCAGCCAAGGAGCCGCCGCCCGGCTGGAGCGGCTGGCCGGAGCAGAAAAAATTTGCGCTGGTCCTCACCCATGATGTCGATTCGCAAAAAGGCCTCGATAATTGCCTGAAACTCGCCGGCATCGAGGAGCAACTCGGTTTCCGGTCCGTGTTCAATTTTGTGGGCTGCAAGTATGTTGTGCCCCCCCTGATTCGTGAGGAACTCACGGCCCTGGGTTTCGAGGTCGGGCTCCACGGCTTGTACCACAACAGCCTTCTGTACCATTCCAGGCAAGAGTTTTTGAGACAGGCCCCGGAAATCAACAGGGTCCTGAAGGAGTGGAACGCGGTCGGTTTCCGTTCGCCCTGCATGTATCACAATCTCGAGTGGATGCATGACCTGGACATTGAATACGACGCCAGCACCTTCGACACGGACCCTTTCGAGCCTCAACCGGATGGTTTGAAGACCATTTTCCCGTCTTTTGTTCCAGGCGGTCCGATGCTCAGAGGCTATGTGGAGATGCCCTACACGTTGCCGCAGGACTTTACGCTCTTCATTCTCATGCAAAACCGGACAACCGGCGTCTGGAAGAAGAAACTGGATTGGCTGGTTCGCAACGGGGGCATGGCTCTCCTGAACACCCATCCGGATTACATGAATTTTGGAAATAAGAAAATGGGGCCTGAGGAATATCCTGCTGATTTATATAGTGAATTTTTATTACACATCAAGCGTGAGTACGTTGGGCGATACTGGCACCCTCTGCCAAAAGAAATTGCGCAATTCTGGCGGGAGCAGGCGGTTACAAAAAAAATTAAAGAAGCGAATCAGTTATGAGCAGAATTCATTCTCTCTCCGAGCACACCGGAAAAAGTGGACGAATATGGATCGATTTGGATAATTCGCCTCATGTTCCCTTTTTCAGGCCGATAATCGCGAGGCTTGAAACCAAAGGCTTTGAAATTTTGCTGACGGCCAGGCGCTGCTCACAGGTGTGCGGCCTTGCCGATAAGTTCAAAATGGAATACTTCCTGATCGGCCGGCATCATGGAAAGCACAAACTTGTCAAACTGGCGGGCTTGTTTATCCGTGCATTGGAACTCCTGCCTATCGTACGGAAGGTAAAGCCTGCATTGGCGATTTCACACGGGTCCAGGGCCCAGTTGATTGCTGCAAACCTCCTTCGAATTCCGTCAATCCAGATGGATGACTACGAGCATTCCCGGTTCGTGCCGATCGTGGCCACCCCGAAGTACTTGATTGTTCCAGAAGTCTTGAACAATCATTATCCCGGCGAAAACTCGTTCCGCCTCCTCACCTATCCCGGAATAAAAGAAGATGTTTATGTTCCGTTCTTTAGGCCGGACGCATCTATTTTGGACGCTCTCGGGCTTAGTAGTGAAGATATCATTGTCACCGTCAGACCTCCTGCTGTCGAAGCCCATTACCACCGCCCGGAAAGCGAGGAGTTGTTCGAGGCCGCAGTGGATTACCTGGGCAGCCGGGAGAAAGTGAAAATGGTGATGCTGCCCAGATACGATAAACAGGGAGAGTTCATTCAAAAAAATTGGCCTGCCTTATTTTCCAGCAAAAAAATGATAATTCCACCGAAAGTGGTGGACGGTCTTAATTTGATCTGGTTTTCCGATTTTGTGGTCAGCGGCGGTGGAACCATGAATCGGGAAGCGGCCGCACTGGGTGTGCCTGTCTACAGCATCTTCCGAGGCAGGATCGGTGCGGTTGACCAATATCTTTGTGAAAATTCCAAGTTAATTCTCATCGAGAACAATAGCGATCTTCGGACAAAGGTCCGGATAACCCGCAGGGATCGCCCTCAAAGCCCGGACAACATCAGCAAAGGAGCGCTGGATACGGTTGTGGATCATTTGATCTCGATATTCGAGAGTGGCAAAAGGACCCGGGAATAGAGCCATGAAAATATTGAGCGTCGTGGGAGCCCGCCCGAATTTTATGAAGATTGCCCCGATCGTTTCGGCAATCAAATCTTATAATGCCGGCAGTTTCCCTTTTGCCACAACCCGTGGCAAGGGGAAAATCGATCATTTTCTGGTCCACACCGGACAGCATTATGACCGGATTATGTCTGAATCTTTTTTCCAGGATTTGGGTATCTCCAAGCCGGACGCTTCGCTTGGAGTCGGTTCCGGCACTCATGCGGCCCAGACCTCTGAAATCCTGCGCATGTTTGAACCTATTCTGCTCGATGAGCGGCCGGATGTGGTGATCGTCGCGGGCGATGTCAATTCAACCCTGGGCTGCGCCCTGGTTGCTGCCAAGATATCTTACGATTCAAATGGAAAACGGCCCTTAATCGCTCACGTGGAAGCCGGGCTGAGATCATTTGACCGTACCATGCCGGAGGAATTGAATCGAATACTTACCGACCACTTGTCTGACCTGCTGTTTGTAACCGAGCAGAGCGGCATCGAAAATTTAAACCGGGAAGGTATCTCAGAGGAAAAGATTTTTTTTGTCGGAAATACCATGATAGACACTCTGTTATCATTCCGCGAAACGGCGTCAAAATCCAATGTGCTTCAATCTAAGGGATTAATCGAACATCGGAGCGGATCCGATGTGATCGTTCCATATGCCCTGCTTACTTTGCACCGCCCATCAAACGTCGATGACAGGGACACTTTCTTAGGTATCCTGGAGGCGCTGGAGAAGATAGCGACTCGCCTGCCAATAATTTTTCCAGCTCACCCCCGCACTCAAAAGCAGATATCATCCTTTCAACTGCAGAATGTCCCTTCTCTTGCTTCCTGTTTCGGTACAGGCAACCTTAATTCAGACAGTTATGGGATCAATATAACCGAGCCTCTAGGCTACGTTGACTTCTTATGCTTAATGGCAAATGCAAAAGTAGTGCTTACTGATTCAGGCGGCATACAGGAAGAGACGACATGTCTTGGAGTGCCATGTGTGACTATCAGGGAGAATACTGAAAGGCCTATTACCGTTTCAGAGGGTACAAACATTATCAGTGGAGTTAAGCCGGATGCGATTGTAAGTGCAACAAACTCTCAACTGAACAGGAAAAAAGGCAATTCAGTTCCGAAATTCTGGGATGGCAACGCGGCTATGCGAATACTTGATGCCATACTGAAGCAATTTGCGTAGTTAGCTAAGCGTTCTCGAACTGTTTGACTTGATAGAGGCAAATCGGTGAATCAGCTAAACGATATTCAAAGATATACAATGCAGTTGTTCGATTATTGCAGAAGAAATGGTTGGGCCGGATACGATCCCTACGATGCTCTGAATAGCCGTATGTTTGACTCAACGCCTTTTTCCAAAAGCAAAATATGCAGGATAGTATTTACGCAGATACTGAAGCGCCTCCCGATAAATGTCAGACCAATACTGGCAATTCCCAAAGAACAGAATCCGAAGGCGATTGCACTTTTCCTTATGGCTTCACTCGAGCTCTCAAAATCAGGGCTGCTTAAAAATCGGGAAATTACCGCCAGTTTGGCTGAAAGGCTCATCGAGCTTCGTTCTCCAGACTCCACATACTGGTGCTGGGGATACAGTTTTCCATGGCAGACTCGGGCCGTCCTGGTTCCCAAGGGTGCCCCGAACCTCGTCTGCACAACCTTTGTCGCTAATGCATTACTTGATGCGTATGAACAAATCCGGGATTCCAGGTATCTCGGCATGGCGCTTAGCGCTACGGAATACATTCTGAACGAACTCTACTGGAGGCAGGACGACGGGGTCGCGGGGTTTAGCTACCCTGTTCCTTCCTCGCGCGCTCGAGTCCATAACGCCAACTTTCTGGGCGCCGCACTTCTGTGCAGGTCATACAAGTACAGTGGCGAAAAGAAGTACCTCGAACCGGCCCTAGCGGCAGCCCGGTACTCGGCGGGGATGCAGAATGACGATGGGTCGTGGTATTATGGCGAATTGCCGACTCAGCGCTGGATAGATAATTTCCATACCGGCTATAATCTCTGCGCCTTGGACTCTATTGGCCGGAATGCTCGGACTTCGGAATTCGAACCCCGTCTGCTCAGCGGTTTTCACTTTTACAAGAGACACTTTTTCAGGGAGGACGGCGCATCCGGATATTTTCATGACCGTACATACCCTGTTGATATCCACAGTATTGCGCAAAGCATAATAACCCTGCTGAGCCTCAAAGCTCTGGACAAAGATAATGTGAGCCTGGCGCATTCCGTTTTCAGGTGGGCAATTGCTAATCTGTGGAATGAAGAAGGTCACTTCCACTATCAGGCGCTTCCCTTCTTCACGATTAAGATCCCATACATGAGATGGTCTCAAGCCTGGATGCTGCTGGCTCTATCCACTCTCGCAGAGGGCGGCAATGGATAACTTTTCTGAGCGTTGGGTTGCATCGAGAAACAGCCCCGTTCTCGTGACGGGTGCTGCAGGTTTCATTGGGTCCCGCACCGTAAACACCCTCATGAAATTGGGGTTCAAAAACGTAAGGTGCTTCGTAAGACCTTCAAGTAACGTTACAATGCTCGAAAAGGTTTTGAACAGCTACTCGCACCACAAAGCCGAGGTCATCTCAGGCAATCTGATGTCACGGGACGACTGTGCCGGAGCAGTGAAAAATGTCAAGGTTATCTTCCATCTGGTGGCTGGCAGAGGGAAGTCTTTTCCTGCTTGTTTTCAAAACTCCGTTCTGACGACGCGTAACTTGTTGGACGCCATCACGGCAGAAAACGTTCTCGCCCGGTTTGTCAATGTAAGTTCGTTTGCTGTTTACTCAAATCTGGGCCTGAGACGCGGCGCAGTCCTTGATGAGACATGTAAGCTCGAAGATAACCTGGAGCGGAGATATGATTCCTATGTTTATGGCAAATTGAAGCAAGATGAGCTGGTTCAGGAATACCATGACCGGTATGGTATCCCATTTGTGACGGTACGCCCAAGCGTGGTATTCGGTCCAGGCAGGAAGGGAATTCCCGGTGCGGTGGGAATGGACACGTTTGGGTTTTTCATGCACCTGGGCGGCAACAACCAGCTTCCATTGACCTATGTCGATAACTGCGCCGATGCAATTGTGCTGGCCGGACTCGTCAGAGGGATAGATGGCCGGACCTATGTGGTGGTTGACGACGATCTTCCAACCAGCAGCTTCTTCCTGCGACGGTACAAGGCAGAAGTTGCCGGTATCCGGTCCCTGACGATTCCATACCCTCTGTTCTACTCATTTTGTGCTTTATGGGAGTATTACGCCAGACGATCGGAAGAGCAACTACCGCCGGTTTTCAATCGTCGTTTCTGCTCTTTCAACTGGAAGGGGCACCGTTATTCAAACAGGAGAATTAAACAGGACCTTGGCTGGAAGCCTCAAATCCCGATGGATGAGGCACTGCAGCGGTACTTTGAGTACCAGAGAACCGGGGAGTAATACATGCTCAAAGTGGCCATTGTTGGCTGCGGTTTAGTGGCGGATCAGCATCTCACCCAAATCCGGCGAGTGCCCGATGCCACGATTGTCGCCGTTTGCGACAGCGAACCGCTTATGGCCCGGCAGCTTTCGGATAGATTCAAGGTGCCGGGATGCTTTTACGACGTCAAGGAAATGCTGAAATCAGCACGGCCTCACATCGTCCATATTACAACACCTGCCAAGAGCCATTATCCGCTCGGGAAGATCTGCCTGGAGGCCGGATGTCATGTGTACATTGAAAAGCCATTTACCGTCACGGCCGTGCAGACAGAGGAGATCCTCAGTATTGCTGAAGCCAGGG
>JBEKXG010000132.1:0-9435 GCA_049512295.1 Syntrophobacteraceae bacterium | reverse complement strand
ACCTGCAATTCAGCCCGGAAGCTATACGGATGCGGAAGATGGTCAAGGCCGGTTTTCTCGGTGGGCCGCCGATACACATGGAATGCATGCAGACTTTTGCACACACCGACCCTGACTACGGAACGGCTCTTCTGGGTGACGCCAATCATTGGGTCCGATCTTTGCCGGGGTCCTTACTGCATAATCTTATTAGTCATGGCTTGGCCAAAATTGTCGAATTCCTGCCTCACGGCAGCCCCAGAGTTATCGCTGATGTTTTTCCCAGTCCATACCTGAAGAGCATTTCCCAGGATGACATTCTCGATGAATTAAGGGCAGTGATCCGCGATGGAGATGTAACAGCGTATTTCACTTTGTCCACCCGGCTTGGGGCGGCCTGCAATCAAATTTGCCTATACGGGGAAAAAGCCTCGCTGATTTCGGATAGCACCAATAGAATCCTTATACCGATCCGGCGGACGGGCTTCAAGAGTTATCTGCGCTATTTCCTCGCACCCCGGGTTTATGCCCGGCAGTACCGACGCAATTCGTGGCTGAACATTAAACAGTTTCTCCGAAGCGACTTTCACATGGACTATGGAACCAAGGTGCTGATCCAGTCCTTTTACAGCGCTGTTAAGGGGGAAGCACCGGTTCCAATCCCTTACAAAGAGATTTTGACTACGGCCCGGATAATGGACGACATATTTGCTCAGATTCCCGGAAAGGCCAATTCTTAAGAAGATCCATTTTTTATTCGACCAAGGCTCAGGACCATGCGCATCCATATTGATTGCCGCTATTACAAAGGGAGCATGCCTTGTGTTTTTCACAAGAAGGATGGCAGAGTTTGCGAAAATTGCGGCGATTACGATGAGGTTAAGACAAGACTTTTGATTGTGAAGCTTGCTGCAATTGGAGATGTCCTGCGGACTACTTCGATTTTGCCAGCACTCACCCGGAAATATCCCGGCTCCAAAATAACATGGATTACCCGCGCTAACGCCGCACCGCTGTTGGAGGGAAACCCGCTTATCGATCGCGTCCTTGCTGTTGAAGGTAATTATCTCGAGTACCTGAAAAATGAATGTTTTTCGGTGGGAATCTGCCTCGATGCTGATGCCCTCAGCGCCACCATACTCAGTATCGCGCAATGTAAAGAGCGGTTCGGTTTCTATGCGGATGAGTCGGGTAGTGTTAGACCTGCTGATGAGTCTGCCATCGACTGGTGGCTGATGGGTCTGAATGACACATTGAAGAGGCTAAATCGAAAAACTTACCAGCAGATCATGTATGAAATCTGTGGGCTTCAGCTCCCCGCAGCCCGTCCGCAACTCTATCTGGACGGTAGCTGCCAATCGGTCGGTGACGCCATGCGCGAAAGCTTGCCTGCTCGAAAGGGCGCAAAAGTTGTCGGCATAAACACCGGGGGAGGCCATCGGTGGCAGCGCAAAAAGTGGACTGTTGACGCATACATTGAATGCATTCATCTCCTATCGAGCCGATATCCTGGTGTTGGATTGCTTTTGATGGGTGGACCGGAAGAAGTGGAGCAAAACAAACTCATCCTCGAGGCTGTCGCTGATAAAGTAGTTGACGGCGGGTGCAACAACTCACTAATGCAATTTGCTTCGCTGGTCAAAAGCGTCGATGTGCTTCTCACGCCCGACAGTCTGGCGATGCATATCGGTGTGGCGCTCGAAAAACCAACCATTGTCCTTGTGGGTCCCACCTCCCCTTGGGAACTTGACGTTTTCGGAAAAGGGGCAATCCTTCATAGTGACATTGATTGTCTGGCGTGTTACTTGAGCCGCTGCGACAAAGAGGTGAATTGTATGAATTCGCTGGCACCTGAATATGTCGTCCCTGTTATTGGTGAGTGTCTTTAGACAATTTAAGTGATCCAGAAATAAGCCATGGTTCCGAAAGCATCATGAATATATTAATGCTGTTTCCTTACGCCCCGTTGCCACCCCCTCTGGACTTGGCCGGCACAAAGCGAAATCTGCCGTTTTTGCTTGAACTGGTGAAATATCACAATGTTTCAGTGCTCTCTTATGGCACGCCCGAAGACGAAAAACTGTTCAGCGACAGCTACGGAAAGTTTTGCAGGAAGATACGGTTTATAAACGCCAAAAGACCACGCATCGTTAATGGCATCGAGCGGCTCTGGTTGCTGGGAACGGGAAGAAGTTCGTTCCGTCAACTATTCCGACCGTCAATGCAGCTAGCCATTGACGAGATGACCGCCGATACCCGGTTTGACCTCATTCATTGCTGCGTGCAGATGTTCGGATATTTCAGGTTTCCGACGGGAGTTCCGGTCAGCAGTGATACTCACGAGGTCACGTACAATCTTCTTTACAGGACTGCCAAAAATATCCGGGACCCGTTCTGGAAGGCACTCACATATCTCTCCTCCAGACTCGGGAAACAGGAAGAGATCGATCTTTGCAAGAAATTTGATCTTCTGATTGCCACTACCGAGGCGGATCGTGAGCTTTTTAGAAAAGACCTTCGCGATCAGAAAATAGTGGTCATCGAGAACGGAGCAGGGAACAGCTTCTTCGAGGATCTGGGGATCGAGCCTGAGCCGTTTACGATGGTGTTTACCGGTCTGTTCACCCATCTGCCGAATATCCACGGCATATTATATTTTCTCGACGGAATTTTCCCGATAATCCTCCGCGAAATACCGCAGGCTCGCGTCTATGTTGTCGGAAAAAGTCCGACACGGAAATTACTTTCGAGAGCTTCGGACAATGTTGTAGTCACGGGTTTTGTCGAGGATGTGCGTCCCTATATGGCCATGTCGCAGGTTTTCATTATTCCGCTGCTGGCAGGGGGTGGTATTCGAGGCAAAGCTCTCGAGGCAATGGCCATGAAAAGACCGATCGTTACTACAACCATTGGAGTTGAAGGAATAAAGCTTCGCCATAATGAATCGGCGCTTTTTGCAGATACACCGGAGGCATTCGCGGGGGCCGTCGTTCGCTTGTTCCGGGACTCGGCGCTTCGAGAAGAAATTGCGAGGAAGGCTTATTCCACTGCACTTGAGCACTATAACTGGGAAGCACAAGGGAAAGAACTTGATAAGACTCTCCGTTCGCTCCTGCCAGTGCATCAAAAAGGATAATTCCCATGCCTCCGATGCTTGCCCTCGCCATTTGCGCAGTCTTTGTGGCTGTCCTCCTTCGATTCGAGAACAAGCGTACCCCCGGACTCTCAAAGGCACTCTGGGTCCCCACGATTTGGATGCTCTATTGTTGTTCCAAGCCAGTTGGCTTCTGGTTCGGGTGGTGGGACCCCAATGCGACCGTGGAAACCGGCGATCCGCTGGAACGGCTTGTGTTATCATCCATGATTGTGATCGGATTGTGCGTCCTGGCAAGAAGGAGTGTCAACTGGCGGATGGCTTTCCAGGAAAACACGTGGTTGGTTGTCTTGTTTGCCTATATGCTGATAAGTATTGTGTGGTCGGATTTTCCTTTTGTATCGTTCAAAAGATGGGTCAAGACTGCGGGTACATTGGTTATGGCCATGATTGTACTGAGCGAGGCAAGGCCATATGATTCATTGCGGTCTTTGTTTCTCAGGATCAGTTACGTCTTGATTCCTCTGTCGATGGTATTGGTCAAGTATTTTCCCCATCTAGGAGTCCAATTCGCCCAGTGGTCCGGGGGAAGGATGTGGTGTGGGGCTACATTGGCTAAGAACTCTTTGGGCGTGCTCTGCTATATATCGGCCGTCTTCCTGATTTGGATGCTCTCTAGAAGACTGCAGGGAAAAGAACCGCTTTATTCCAGGTCCCATATGTTCGCCGACCTGCTGGTTCTTTCCCTGACCTTCGTGTTGATGATAGGTCCCGGCGGTTCCTACAGCGCTACCTCTATCGCTGCGCTCATGGTGTCCATGGGCATCTTTTTCTCACTGCGCCGCCTCGAGCGGATCCAGTATTTAAATAAAGTATGGGGCGCGGGTGTGCTTGGGGTATGTGTCATCCTTTTAGTCGTGCGACTGCTGCAAGTCTCGCCCCTGGGACTCGTCGCCACCATGCTGGGACGCGAAGAAACATTGACCGGGCGAACCGACCTCATCTGGTCCGTGCTGGTTCCACTGGCGTGGAAACATCCCATACTTGGAGTCGGCTATGGCGCTTTTTGGATAGTCCCGGTGCCTGAATTCAATTTCCCGATTAATGAGGCCCACAATGGTTATTTGGATGTATTCATCGAACTGGGGGCTACAGGGCTTGCTTTGCTGTTCTTCCTGGTCATTTCATTCTTTAACAAAGCTCGAAGAGAATTTGAGCACAACCGGGATTGGGCGAGTTTGCAGATTGCGTTCCTGGCCACACTCATCCTTCACAACTTCACTGAGAGCGACTTCCTGAGATCCACGTTTCCCTTTTGGAATATGTTCATCTTGCTGATGATAGTTCACCCTTGGGAATACGCCATTGCGCAGACTCGCCCGGCACTAATATCAGGCGACTGGGGCCGTCCTCGATTATGACTTCTCAAACCGATGGCGCAACATGCGCCAAAAAACGGCTTCACCCGCTGACATCATTGCGCTTCTTTGCGGCGGCCTTGATCGTCTTCTATCATTGCGGCAATACGGCTTTTGAGACCTCGCCCCCGTGGTTCCGCTGCCTGCTCCAGAACGGGTACCAGGCAGTCACTTTCTTTTTCGTGCTCTCCGGCTTCATCCTCGTATACACGTATTGCCAGGGAGACAGGCAAGACGTTTCGAGGCGCATGCCGGTCCGCTTTTGGATCGCGCGTTTCGCCCGCATTTATCCAAGTTATTTGCTCGCGCTCGCCATATCACTACCCGCTTTGATCTATTACGCATTTTTCAAGAACACGATCTCGCAGGCGTCCTTTGCGGCCACGCTGGTATTTGTCCCCGTTCTCTTACAGGCTTGGCTGCCTCCTGTTGCGGGCGCATGGAATGGCCCGGCATGGGCGCTTTCCGTGGAAGCGTGCTTTTACCTCTGCTTTCCGGCCCTGACACGCGCCCTCAAATCCAAATCGCCGCTATGTTTGCTTTGCAGCAGTATGGCGCTGGTCGCAGCCGTCCAGTTGATCCGGCTTTTCATTTTCCCGTTGCCCGAATGGGACCTGCGCCCGAACGATCCATCCTCTCTACACAGTTTTTTTGCGTATTTTCCCCTGTTTCATCTACCAACATTTATTTTCGGCATGGCGTTGGGAAGGGTATTACTTTCGCTTCCGACAGGATACCGGCTGCCTTTCCGGAATATTTTGCAGCTTTCAAGCTTGTGCCTCCTTCTCGGGCTTTTCTTTAACCATGGGCGAATCGCGCCTGTTCTGCTCTCCGACATAGTTATGGCGCCTCTTTTTGGTGCGATTGTTCTTTCATCCGCTATCGAGGGCGGACTACTCAATAGATTGCTGAGTCATTCTTTTCTAGTGGAACTCGGCCAGACCAGTTACGCGATGTACATTTTCCATATTCCGCTGATGTGGTGGGCTACCCGCCTGAGAGGCCTGGTCCCGCTTTTTGACGGGAAGAACGATCTCGCATTTTTCTGGTGCTATTTTGCAGCCCTGATCTTTATCTGCACCCTTGTCTTTCGATATTATGAAGAACCCGTGAGAAAATGGATACTTGTTCATACAACGGCAAAGCTGACAAATGGCGGGCATCTAATCCTGGCGGCCTCTGATTTTTCTCGTGGGGCACTAAAAGATAATTCGACTGCTATATGAATCGACGCCTTAATTCATTTTGGCACTTGGCCCTGATCGTGGCAGCCGTTCTAATCATTGGGGCAGTCACCAGCCATTTCGTTGTACGCTTCCTAAAGATCAAGGCTACAGCAGTGACCTACAGAGTAATAGGTTCACAGAATGGAGAACCTCGAGCATTTCTCGAAGGCTCCTCATTGACGCTGGACGCCGTGGATTGGGATCTCGTATCGGAAAAGCTGGGCACTGGCATCGAGATGTGGGGGGTAGCCGGCTCCTCTCCGTCGGAATGGGAGGTCTTGCAGCGCCGGTCTCCCAAAACGACCTGGACGTTTCTCGGAGTATCGCCTTTTGATCTTAACGAGGACTTCATTTGCGACTTCCGAGCCGACATAGTGCCCTTGGGCGAGACCCTTCAAGATCTCTTAGCCTGCAAGGCCGGTTGGGCTTTCTCCAAGAAGGTGGTCAGCCAATATGCCTTGGCCTTTACTCGAAAAGCCTTTCCAACGGCTGGCCGATCCGACGGTGTCATGGTCGGTATACGGGATAATCTAAACAGCCTGTTCCATGCGGCATCCGCCGTGGAAATGGATTCCGGTCCAAGGTTCCCCTCCGTTGCGCCCTCACTTGATGAAGAAAAAGTGAGCGACTGGTCCGAGGCGCGAATTGAACGCAGGCTCGTTTCAATGCGTTGCGCATGCCAGGGGAAACATGAGTTTAACGGCCTGAAGAGAATCGCCCTTCAACGCATGATAAAAAGGGCAACCCGGCAAGGGCAAGTTGTCGTGGTGGCCTTGCCGGTCTCGCCTATATACCGGAAAGAGCTCCTGACACCGGAGGAGCTGAATGCATATCAGCGGGCGCTTGCGGACCTGTATAACGAGTACCCCCAAATCCAGGTGGTGCGCATCGACCGTATAGAGGATCTCTTCAGCAACGATAGATTTTACGATTTTGTCCATCTGAACAGAGGGGGACGGCAGATCGCGACCGGTGAACTGCTGCGCAAAATCGATCTGCAAACGGCGGCGGGGGTGAAATGATTTTCTCCTCTTTCGAATATATCCTGTTTTTTGCCGGAGTGATCCTGGTCCGCGCTTGCCTGCGTAATTTAAATACTGAAAAATGTTTTCTGCTGGTCGCCAGTTATCTCTTCTATATGAGCTGGAGCATCCCCTGTGTCCTGTTAATAATTCTCACCTCTCTTATCGATTACTCTGTCGGTATCGGACTCGGTCGCATAGAGGAGCCCCGAAGGCGCAAAGCGCTTCTCGTGGTAAGCATCGTGGCCAATCTTGGCGTTCTGGCCTTTTTTAAATACACGAACTTCTTTTTGGATAACCTATGGTGGAGCGCCACCGCGTTCGGGTTGCGGGCAACTCACTGGCATTACGACATCATACTTCCGGTGGGCATTTCCTTCTTTACATTTCAAAGCATGACCTACACCATTGAAACCTATCGCCGAAATATCAAGCCCTGCCATAGTCCGCGAGATTTCATGCTATTCGTGGCTTTCTTTCCTCAGCTTCTGGCAGGTCCTATTAATCGTGCCGCTGACTTGATTCCGCAATTTGCCCGGCGCGTCCGGGCAAATGCAGTAGACTTCGAAGCCGGTCTGGCCCAGTTTGCTCTGGGCGCAGTAAAGAAACTGGTGATTTCCGATCAGATCTCCCCGCATGTGGATCTCATATTCGGAGCACCGCAAAACTTTGACGGGCTCACGCTTCTCCAAGGGTTGCTCGGCTATGCCGTCCAGATATACTGTGATTTCTCCGGCTATTCCGATATGGCGATTGGTTCTGCACGTATGATGGGCTTCCGGTTCATGGAAAATTTTCAGATGCCTTACAGCTCTGTAAATATTACGGAGTTCTGGCGGCGCTGGCACATTTCGCTATCCTCCTGGTTTCGTGATTACCTCTATATTCCATTGGGGGGCAGTCGCAAGGGACCCGCGCGTACCTATGTGAACCTGCTGTCGACAATGCTCTTATGCGGCCTTTGGCACGGCGCCAGTTGGAATTTTGTCCTCTGGGGCGGCATACATGGCGCCTCTTTAGCGATTCACAGACTATGGAAGGCCTTCAACCCGCTGTCCTCGCTGAAAAAGTTCCCCGGGGTACAATCGATAGCGGTATTGATCTCGCGCATTTTAACTCTTGGGATTGTCTTACTCGGCTGGGTCTTCTTTCGCGCGCAATCACCGACATCCGCCACATTGTACCTGAGCAGGCTGGTAACTTGGAGCAGCGACGGCACCCGTATGCTGTCGCAGGTAATCATCACTGCCCTGTGCGCCACATTCCTGGTCCACTTGGCGGTTGGCAAGGATCGCAACTGGTCGGACGACATCGCACAGTCGTCAATCCCTGTGCGCATTGCCGCCTATACTTTTCTGGCGTTGCTGCTGGCTTGTCTCGGCGCAGCAGATTCCGCGCCGTTTATTTATTTCCAGTTTTGATCCCGGCGAGCCGCAACATTAGCAAAGCACTTGGTTATCGCTATGTACAGATACGTCTTGATAGCTGATTACCCCGCGCCATGGCGCGAGAAGGTCTATGAAATTGTACACCGCTCTTTGGGAGATGAGTTCCACGTTGTGTACTGCACGAGGAAAGAAGAACGCAGGCTTTGGAAATTCCCTTTGGGTAACCATCCCAAGACATTTCTAAAAGTGATCACGCTAGGCGCAAAAGACAATGAACGCTTCTTCAGCCCCGGGATAGTGCCGTTTTTACTGAAGCACCGGCCTGAGGTGCTGATCGGCTTCAGTTTGCATCCCACAGTGTTGGCTGGTTTCGTTACCGGGCGTTTGTTGCGCAGCAAGTCGATCGTCTTTTCCGATACCTGGCTCGGGCGGGACAGAAGCATTTCACGACTGCAAAAACTAGCTCGAAGGTTTGTCTACCATAGGTTTGCAGACGCCTTCATTGGTGCAAGCGAGCAGACTCTGCGGTTGTTCAAACACTATCGTCCCGACGTCCCGAACGACTCGATGTTTATCAGCTCGCTTTGCGCGGATAATGATTACTTCCGGCAGTGCCTGGAAGGCCGGGAAGACGATAGGAAATACGACATTGTGTTCTCCGGGCGAATTGCCGCAGAGAAGAACCCTCTTTTTTTTGCGGAAGTGGCCTGCCGTTTGCGAACTCGCCTGGGCAGTTGCAGGGCGTTAATCCTGGGTGATGGTGACGGAAACCTGAAGCAGGCAATGCTTCGCAAGCTTGCCGACGGGGGGGTGGACTACGATTTCCCCGGGTTCGTCGAGCATGCCCGGCTGCCATACTACTATTCAAAAGGCAAGGTACTATTGATGCCTACATCGGGAGATTGCTGGGGCGTCGTTTTGAATGAGGCGATGGTCTGCGGATTGCCGGTGGTCACAACGGAATGGACTGCGGCGGTAGGCGAATTGGTAAGAGATGCTCATAACGGGTATGTGCTACCCTTGGATTCAGCATTCTGGGCGGACAGGATCGCTAGTCTATTGACAGATGGAACGCGATGGCAAAAGTTTTCAGAGAACGCGATGGAATCCGTTCGGAATTTCACCTTCGAGGCGGCAGCTGGAGGAATTTTGGAAGCAATCACGCTTTTGGAGAATCATCAGTGAGCGGCACTCATAAGAGGGTGTCGTTTATCTACGATATCCTTGATCTGATCTCAGGGTGAAAAGCGGTATTCCGGTCTTGACGACCGGAGAATTTCGAGAGCCGTGATACCGAATTTGGGCAAA
>JBEKXG010000131.1:0-11709 GCA_049512295.1 Syntrophobacteraceae bacterium | reverse complement strand
AGGGGGTTTTTTATGAGGCAAAGAGATGACAAATAAAGCCACGGACGACAGGCGGGAATCAAACCAGGAACTAAAGCCGCTCATAGAGGATCAATACCTGCCGGAGGAAGAACCGGCGCACCCGGGCTGGCTATCGATTGGTGAGATTTTGAAAGTTCCGCATCCTGTCTTCGCAAACAGCAGGTTTCTTATCGGATATCATCATTCAAGTAATGTGTATCTGCTTGCAGGCGATTACCTGACCCTGGTAGATCCCGGCAATGATTACACTATTTTTTTTGACATTGAAAAACTGGGGTATAGTCTTTTAGATATAAAGAAGGTCGTGCTCACGCACGGACACCGCGACCACTGCATGGGCATATTCGAAATGTTGAGATTTCCCCCCGTAATGGAAAACAAGCAGGTCGAGATAATCGTGCATGCAGCGGGTCCGCAGGAGCTTAAAAGGATTACTGCAGAAGCCGGATTTCCCCCAACAGAATTAGCAGGTGGAGAAACCCTTGAGCTGAGCGGCTTTGAATGGGAAGTGATCCATACTCCAGGCCACTCTGTCGATGGTATATGCCTGTATCACGAACCGACGGGGACACTTATTTCCGGCGACAGCGTACTGCCCGATGCCATGGCGGATGCCGATAAAACTGCCGGAGGCAGTTTGGACCACTATTTGTACGGGATCAGGCAGTTGATGAAAAAGAATATCGTTCATGTACTTCCCGGCCATGGCGTGCCAGTGGCGATCACCGGCAAGCGCACCGTGGAAGAAACCTATGAAGGCGTGATGATGAAGGTCTTAGAGGTGACCCCCGAAGACAAAATGACCTGGATGGAAGGGGCCGGGCGGCTGGCTGAAAAGGGGCTTCTGGGAGAGGTTGTATATTGCTGTGATAAAGAGCTGTCCCTTAGACCGCAGAATTTGCAGGCCATGCAGTTGAAGGCCCTCACGTTAAACGATATGGGCCGGTGTGAGGAGGCCATCGAGGTTCTGGACCTGATTCTGGCCCGGGAGCGCCACAATGTCTACGCGCTGACAGCCAAGGGCCAGGCCTTACTGGGTCTGACCAAATACGCTGACAGCCTGCCCTATTTTGATGAGGCCCTGGCTAAGGACCCGCAGATCAGGGAAGCTCAGGTGCTTAAAGGTATGGCCTTGTTTTTTTTGGGCCGCTCAGAGGAGGCTATGGAAATCGAAGCCTTCAAATCCGAGTTTATCGCAAGATTCAGGAACCAGTTTGACAAAGGGCAACAAGGACCCAAACCGGATGATTCCAGCCATGACGCATAGGGCGGCTGAACCATTGTAACCTCCGATTTGAACGTGTCCGGATGGTGATGCACTCCCTCCGCAGGCAGAGAAGAATGGACGAGAAATTCTTGAAATTCTATGAGGCTGCAAAAGCCCTCATAACTTACATCGATCATGAGTATGTTTTCGACAAGGCGGCTGACATGGGTTGTGGTGGTCTTGATACTTATCAATCGGAGACTTTTTTTGATTTAATCGCAAATGCCAAAAAAACTCTTAGCGATTTTGAAAGTGAAATGGCAAAACCCGAATGATTTGTTGCCTGGAAAGGTGCGGAGGTCAAATGGCGCTCGAGGAAATCAGTTACGAAGAATACATGAAAAAGCTGGACGAAATCGAGAAGCGGTATTTGTCCGATGAAGGAGGTTTTCCCGAGGGCGCGCGCGAGAAGGGGCTGGACATTTGTAAGAAGTTCCGGCGAGAAGTGGAGGAGTTTGGTCCTGATAATTGTTTATATTACATTGACACGGTGTACGGGTTGCCGATGCACAAACCCAAGCAACGCCAGGGATGAATGGAAAAAGAAATTATTCAATATGTTAGATATCTTCTTTCAGCAGTATATCACTTCCCACAATAGCCATTAGAAGACCGATAGATTCTCTATGCCTGGAAACACTTGTCCAGTTTTGTTCACTTAAGCCGTGCTCGACTGTGGTCAAGAGCAAGCCCCTCTCGAGATCTTTGCTTTCTTTAAGCAAAAGAAATTGCCTGTGATTGCTGAATGCAAACAGCACCCAGCCGTTAGTCAAAAGATAGTTGTAGGATCCCGGGTATTCCTCGATAAGTTGCCTGGAGGTGTCAGCCACTGCCGTGAAGAGCCTGAAGATATCACTTACACTTCTTTCATGGCGAGCCGCGATACCGTCCAGAAGGTATTCGAAGGTCCTTGCCGAATCACTGACTACGTCCTCCAATCGAACCTTTCGACTTCGATAAGACTCTATGGCAGGTGCCTTGCCATTGTGAGCGAAAATCCAGTCTTGTCCTTTAAATTGAAGGACAAAAGGATGGGAATGACATTCATCGATGGGGCCGCTGGTCCGTAAACGTACATGTGCGATGATGAACTTGCTGGAGACGACACGGGCAAGCCTCTGGAAACCATCATGGAACCTTCCTTCGTGATAGGCCCGGGCGGCTGATTTCTCCACATAAGCTCGATTCTTCTTGAAAAATCCGATGCCCCAGCCGTCCATGTTCCTGCCCGCTCTGGCTGCAAAAATCGGCAGGAGCTTAGGCGCCGAGTAACTCGTTGCTGCAGAGAGGGCGAATAAGTCGCACATGACGGGCTCTTACCTCTCTAAAGTAAAGCCTCCTGCGCCACGTTTCCCAGATACAATACGTCCGGTCCGGCAGCTACCAGAAGCTTCCCCAGGGTGTTCTTTTCCGGCTTGATGACAATCCACTTTTTGTCACTCAGTCCTTCCGCGATAGAAGTGAGAACGAGACTATTTCCATGGCTTCCTGATTCCCGGAGAAGCATCAGCGTCCGAAAGTTACAAAACGCAAAAAGGACCGACTCATTTGCGAGAAAAAAAGAATAACGCCCGGGATAGTCTGAAAGCAAGTTCTTGATGCTTTTTACCAGCGATCTGCCCAAACTTCCGTAAGGAGTGTACCGCAAGTAAGAGATCAGTTGGTCCCTCAAGTATTCAAAAACTCTGGCGGAATAAACATCAATATCTATCCTGGGTTCATTAGTGGTTTGATAATTGTCAATTCCTTTTATCAATCCTACATGTACGAACAGCCATGTATGGTCGAGAAACGATAAGGAAAATGGATGATTCTGTGTAGTATGGCTTCCACCGCTCAGCGGACAGCTAATGTGCGAGACAATGATTCGGCTGTCTACAACCCTTGCCAGCCTTTGGAAGCTCTCATGGACTTGCTCGCTGTCATAAACTCGCTCTGCTGATTTCTCAACCAGGGCTTCGTTGTCACGATAAAATCCAATACCCCAACCGTTCATGTTCCGCTTGCCTTTTTCCGCAAATATAGGCAAGTACTGTTGGGCTGTATAATTAACTCCCGCTGAGAGCGCAAAAATATCGCACATCTTCTCTAATCCCCCTGTGCAGAATTAGTATGTGTACACCAACCCTTAATGCAATTCATATGGCCAAACGCCAGATACACCTTGTATATCGTCTTCATCCACTTGTTTGCATTTGAGTAATAGTCTATTGTCGGTATGCGCCCATCGCTGAGTTCAACCAAAAACTGTGTGAAGATAATCCACTGCATGGCTTCATCTATTTTATGGAGAACAGCAGAGTGATATCTGAACTCAATAGTGGATCGATACCAATATGAATGCAGATTCAGCCCATGATAACGCGTCATGTCATATCTGTCAGATCTAATGCTATCTGGATCGTACCTATTCTTCCGAGAATACCATAGCTCTTTGATCTTGCAACCGTTCTTCTTACATGTATCCTCACAATCGCTCAGTTTGCGTAGGACATTGACATCAAGATCCATAGGGCGGCAAGTATCTTTCTCGATCCGGCCTCCGGCGATCAGAAGATAAATATAGTCCTCCATCGAATAGACAATTCTTATGAGATTCTTCATACGTGTACAATCATAATATTTAACATCTACGCCGTGATGAACGTGAAATCCACATGATTCGTCTATTTGCGTACCACGAATTTCTCCGAGCAACTGAAAGAATTGAAATGATTCCAATAATCCCTCAAAACCGTGAAGTATTGGACTTATAAGTTCCACGCCACCTCGGTGAACTATGGAAGAGTCTTCCTCAAGATGCCAGGAATGTTTTTCAGTGCCAAGATTTAATCTGTGGTCGTTGAGTAATTGGAGGAAGCTTCTGCCATCTCGGGCTTTCGAATGGATGTTGTAAGGTTTGATTATGCCGTTATCTGGCGGTAAGATGTAGTAGTCTAGGCCATAGAACTCGATTTCCACTCCGAAAGGCCTGTCAGTGAAGTAACACAGCATCGGGTACTTCTTCTTGAGTTTTGCCGCCAACTCTTGAGGACCTTCCATATATGGCTCCTCCTCACCAACTGCATTCGAACTTCGCCATTATAATATCTTAACAAGCTCGATATCAAATTTGAGTGTTTTTCCTGCGAGCGGCTCATTTGCATCAAGAATCACACTGTCTTCAGTAATTGCCGTTATAGTCGCAATCGCCATTTTGCCCTGATTTTTGCGAATTTGCAGTCTCTTACCCAATTCAAGGTTCAGATTGACCGGCGCCTGGCCCCTATCCATTACAAACACAAATTCTTTTCTGTGCTGACCATAGGCCTCTTCGGGAGGAATTGAAATGCTCCTGACGTCTCCTGCATTCATACCGATGACCGCCTGTTCAAACCTCGGAAGTACGCTTCCCTTACCAATGGTAAATTCAAACGGCTCTTTCTCCTCGTATGTGGAGCTAAACACCGTGCCATCCTCCAGAGTTCCATGATAATGAACCCTTACCATATCACCTTGTTTTGCCTGAGCCATGGGTTTCACCCTTCGGAGGTATGAATAAAGTCGATCTTACAGCAAAAGGTAACATGGACTTCAGAAGTAGTCCAGTTTTCATCCGAAAAGGCTTCCTTTCCGAATAACTCCACGCCCTGTAAGGTGCCTCATTCGAGTTTCCGGATAGGCGCCATGCGGAAAGGGGTCGAATTTTAAACGCACATTCGGAAGCCTGATTTCAAAGACTTTGCACACTATTTCTCTGTTAAGGGGGGCGTATTTGATACACTCTCATTGATTCCTGCTTCTCAAACCGGGCAAATAAGGTTTTTTAATTTTTTTTCTATAGAACTTTCGCCGGATTTTTCTCTCTCGGCGCTTTTCGGCGTGGTTTCAAGATGAGCGGTTCAATCCTTCATCGGGTCAGCGAATCGCCGCGGGCACATTCAGTGTCATTGCAGGCAGGCATAAATCTTGTATGACATACGCAAGTTCAACAGAGCAATTTTTCGATTCCAGCGCTGTCCAGTAGCCGATCGGGCATCCTTGGGACCCTGGCTGCCCTCTCCCTTTCATGTGCGATTTCGCCACCCCTCAGGGGTGCTTGGACGGAATGGACCACAGAGAAGATGAAATTCTTTTACCCGGACCCTTTATGGCACAGTAATTCATCAGAAGGGTCCTCCTTACCACCTGGGGGGGTTTGATAGGGAGGACCCAGGGGTGCGGAAAGATTTTAGCTCAGCCGCACCCCGCCCTTCTTCATTGCGAATGCGAACCGGTAGTTTTTATTCTGCATTAAAGTGTTGTGAGATACATGGAACGCAAGGAAGATGCAAGAGCAAAAGGATCGGTCCCCGCCATGGTGAAAAATTTTGAAGCTGAACATTCGCCAAACGATGAAAATGAACCTGAGCAACCCGGTTGGATGTTCCTTTCCGAGATTTTTCAGCAACAGGACCCTCTTTGCAAAAACGTGCTTTTCCTGGAAGGACATGATTCTGCTTGCAACATTTGCATGATCGTGGGGGAATTCCTTACAGTAATCGATCCGGGCAACAACTACACTGCTTTCATGCAACTGTTTGACCAGCCCGAATATGCTCCCGGTGACATTGGAAAGATAGTACTGACCCACGGGCGCCCGGACCATGCGATGGGTGCTCTGGAGCTGTTCAGGTATCCAACGGTCAGGAACAATCCGCTACTGGAAATAATTCTTCACGTTGACGGTCCGGTCGAGCTCAAGAGAATCGTCCGGGAGTTCGGCGTCCGCCTGACAGAGGTCCGAGGCGGTGAAACACTCGATCTCAGCGGGTTCCAGTGGAAAGTCATACCAACCCCCGGACACACGATCGATGGGATAAGCCTCTATCACGCTCCCACAAAAACCCTCATTTCAGGCGGCATGGCGCTGCCGTACTCTATGGCTGCCCCCGACACTCAAGCAGGCGGGCGGATTGACCAATACCTTGTGAGCATCAGATCGCTCCTTGGTTTCGACATTGCCGATTTATTGCCGCGCCATGGCCCACCGATCGCTTCAGCCGGCAAAAAGGTCATTGAAGCGAGCTACCGGGCGATGCTTCTTAAGATCCTGGGCTCCGGGGCAGAAGAGGCCCCTTCCTGGTTTGAGATTGCTGCGGCGGCCGCCAATGAGGGGCTTCATCAGGATGCGGTCATCTGCTGCGACATGGACCTGGCCGTTAACCCGGAACAATACAGGCCGTTAAAGCTAAAGGCCTTCTGCTTAAATGACCTCGGCGAATATGACAAGGCGCTCGAAGCTTTTGACATGCTGGAAAAACGCTCAGTTCAGGAAAAAAATGACGTATTTACAATAATGGGCCGGGGAAATTCTTTCCTTGGTCTCGGGCGCTACGATGAAGGCCTGCTATGCTTCGACAGGGTCCTTCAGACGACGCCGGATAGAAAGGAATCCCTTGTTCGCAAGGTATTATAATTGTACGTTTCCGTCAGGGTCGTTGAAGCCATGGAAATCGAGGAATTCAAGTAATGATTCATAGGAAGGTCCTATGAAGAACTTCTCAGGCAAGCTCCATCCGCGAAAGCCGGGAATACTGAAAGCGCCTGAGCTGTGCACAACAGCTTGAGATACTATTGCAGTCTCCGGGCCGCCACCGGTTTTTCCCTGGAAACTCTTCAGTCGGGTGAACGGGTGAACGCCCTTGCCTGATGAAGAATCGGAGTCCCTTAATGGTCACTCAAGACGCGCGATTTTCCGTCCTGGTTCTGAACCAGGAAGTTCGCAGCCTTATCTTGAGTCTGCTGAGAAAAAACGAACAATTTAGCGTCGGAATTGCAGACCTCGATGAACTCTTGAATCCGGCGAAAAAGAATCAGGACTCGATAATCCTGATTGACAGCGAAGCTGTGCTCACCTACGGCGCAGCCGTCATATCGAAGCTCAAAATGTCCTGTCCCCAATGCAGGCTGATTCTGCTATGCAGCCGGGTTCACCGCAGTCTGGTCAAGCACGTTATGGAACTCGGCGCCTATGGCTGTATAATCGAACCATACCCGGAATGGGAGTTTGCGACCATGGTCAGGCCTATTCTGAGCGGCCAGAAGATTGATAAGAAGATCGATAAAGGGATAAAGGCATCGAAAGCTAAACGGCAGGGGCGAAAACCCCAGGCGAACTGATTTGCCGCCTTGCCTTCCCGCACAAAACCCACATCGCCCGCAACGGCTCTCGGGGCGCCTGTAAAAGGGCGCTTTTTCTTTTTCCGCTCATGAGCAAACGATTCCTCAGGCCCCTATCTGCTTTGGGAGCACAACTGCGCCCCTATGCCGGTGACCCCGGGCGTCGGATAATTTCTGAGACGCTCATGGAGTCACAGGCTTATAGGGCCTCCCGCTTCTCACAGGTACGAGGAAGGACCAGTTCTGAAAAAATGAAAATGGGCCGGTCAGTCCGGCGTAAGCAGTCAGGAGGACAAAAAGACAGGGGGCTTCGAGTTCTTGAGAGACGATCAGATGAGCGCACGAGCACCAGGCACAAAGGGGTCAAATCACGGACATTTACCTCAGTAAACGGCGCAAGAGTTTACCGGTTGGGGTCCTCGGCAGCTTATCCATGTATTGAACGATTCGAGGGAGCTTGTAAACTGCTATATGGTCTCTGAGGAAATTGTTGATTTCTTCGGTCAACTGATCGGAACCGGTAAATCCCGGTTTCAGCTCGACGACCGCTTTTACTATCTGCCCTTTTTCCGGATCGGGGATACCGACTATGCCCACATCGGCTATTGCCGGATGCTTTGCCATCGCTTCCTCGATCTCCGCAGGGGCGATTCGATAGCCGGAACTCTTGATCATGTCG
The DNA here is from genome assembly GCA_049512295.1 of Syntrophobacteraceae bacterium. Taxonomy (GTDB): domain Bacteria; phylum Desulfobacterota; class Syntrophobacteria; order Syntrophobacterales; family Syntrophobacteraceae; genus SbD1. The sequence continues at coordinate 3,601 of JBEKXG010000131.1, read as the reverse complement.
TCTTCGCGAGCGACAAAGAAGATGTTTCCGTCCGCAGCCATGTTGACGGCATCGCCCATTCGGTTCCAGCCGTCAACCACACCCGATTTCTGCGACTTGAGCAGCTTCTCGTTGTTTTCGTAAGGCTTCCAGTAAAGGGTGCCCGAAGGGCCTTTGAGTATCATGCTGCCCACGTGGCCGGGTTTGCAGTCCTTGCCGGCGGCATCCACCACTCGAACCTCTACCCCGGGCAGCGCTCTTCCAATGGAGTTGGGGACCGGGTCGGAATTCATAGTGTTGGAGGTTACCAGATGGAGCATTTCTGTCCCTCCGAGTCCCTCCCAGATGGGCTTGCCGGTAAGTTCGGTCCAGCCCTTAAGGGTTTCCGCGCCAAGAGCGTCGCCGCCCGAGGTGTAGAGCCTGACCGGACTGATATCATAGCTCTTGAATCCGGGAAATTTCATAAGCGCGCGGTATGAAGTCGGGAGCCCGGTCAGGACCGTTATCTTGTGCTTGCCGATAAGGTCCATCATGTCCGGAGGAGAAAATTTCGGAATGAGCGAGATGGCTGCCCCATCCTCGAATGGAATGAGCGTGAAGGTACCGAAGCCGGCCGCAAAAGATACGGGCGCCGAACCTCCCAGCACGTCTCCAGGTTTGAGCTGATATACATGTCGATTGACGATCCGGGTCTCGATTACGATGGGACGCACGAAATGAACGCAGCCCTTGGGCATTCCAGTGGTTCCGGATGTGTAGAGTATTACGCCGATATCGAGGGCGTCCAGCATTGAGGCTTCAAGATCGGGCGACCCTTGCGCCAGCATTTCTTCGTACACTAAATTACCGGCGGCCTTGACCTCCTCGGCAGCGCCCCCGATTACGATAACCCGGGTCCCGTGCTCGAATTTCGGCTTTGCCGCTTCAACCTGCTCCATTAGCGGCGCATTCACGATGAAGTACTTCATTTCAGCATTGTTCACGACAAATGCGATCTCTTCGCGGGACCATAGAGGTGAAGTAGGGACAGGAACAGCCCCGATTTTTTCGATGGCAAAGATCGCGACCAGGGACGGAGGGGAGTTTACAAGGCGAATACCCACCCTGTCCTGAGACTCCACTCCAGCATTCTTGAGGGCATTTCCGAACTGATTGACCATTTTCTGCAACTGGGCGTAAGTGATCGTCCGGTCCATGAATTTAACCGCAACGTTGTCTCCCCTGCCCTCCCGGACATGGCGGTCAAGCAGAAAGTCGGCCAGGTTTATACAAAACCGAGTAAATGAGGGCAATAACCGTGCCAAAATCTCGGCCAACCTGCTCCGCCCAATTCACCCAAGCTGTGGCGAATCGCCCGTCTGGCACGATTCGTGTATAGCAACCCAAGGCCCTGAAACTGTTTCAGCAAGACACATCACTGGAGCCACAGATGCAACCGAGTTCCCCCGTTGCGGGGATCGACCTCACGATAACGGTTCGGTTCGGCGATACCGATCCCTACGGTGTGGTTTACTTCGCATCCTATTTTCGATACTGCCATCACGGGATTGAAGAGTTCTTAAAACACCACGGACTGACCCCTTCTGAAGTCTTCAGAAACCAGGCCGAAGGATTTGGCCTGCCGATCGTCTCGGCCGCCTGTGACTTCCTTAAACCCGTCTGGTATGGCCAACAGTTGCGGCTGACGGTTTCGCTTTCCGGGATCGGAGAAAAATCACTTACCTTCGACTTCCGATTCTGCCGCCAGGGAGAAGAGGAGGTCGTCGCCAGGGGCAATGCGACCATAGTGGCGATAGGAGCGGACTGGCGGTCGCGGAGTATTCCTCAGCGAGTCCTTATGGCTGTTTCAAAGACGAATCCTTGACCGTGGCCGCAGGGGCGGGCAATTCGGCAAGCTTTCTTTGGCTAAATCGGTAACTCGACGCCTCGGTCTTGTCGATAGGCAATTCCTATTCATGAAATAGGCAAGATGTCATGATATTTTAAACAGGTCCTTGAGTAGAGGCGTATTTGTCATTATTATGTCCCTGTGTGCGCATATTCAGTCGAAAAGACCAATAGTGAAAATTTCGCTAAGGTGGTTTTAATGTTTCAATTCAGAAAAAGGAATACTCTCACCGGTCTTGCCAGGACATGCGGGTGAGCGGCTAAAATAGCTCCAACAGTTTTGTTGGACGCGCTCAAGGATCTGCCGCCTTCAACGGATCCTAATCTGCTTGTCGGCTTCGATACGAGTGACGATGCGGCGGTCTATCGTGTGTCGGACGAACTTGCCGTTGTCTCAACGGTCGATTTTATAACTCCACCTGTTGACGACCCCGTGTGGTTCGGCCGCATTGCCGCAGCCAACTCGCTTTCCGACATCTATGCCATGGGTGGGCGTCCCATAACCGCTTTGAATCTCATCATGTTTCCTTCGAGAAAGCTCGGCATGGAGGTACTAAAAGGCATCCTCCAGGGTGGCGCCGAGAAGGTCGCCGAGGCAGGGGCATCGCTGGCAGGCGGACATTCCGTCGAAGACGATGAGCCGAAATACGGCCTGGCCGTGACGGGCATCGTTTCGCCGAAAAGGGTCCTAACCAACGCCGGCGCTAAACCCGGTGACCTGCTGATTCTCACCAAACCCCTCGGAACCGGTGTCCTTTTTAACGCCTGTAGATCGGGAAAGCTTCCCTGGAACGAACTCGAGCAGATTTTACCCCAGGTTGCGGCATTGAATAGCACGGCCATGGAGATTGCCCTTAGGTCGGAGGTGCATTCATGCACCGACATAACGGGTTTCGGAATCCTTGGACATGCCCTGGAGATGGCCCGTGCAAGCTCTGTCCGAATCGATCTCGAGTTCAGCGCCCTACCCTTCTACCCAAACGCTATGGATATGTACCGCAAGGGCGAGACTACGGGCAGCAACAAGCCAAACCAAAAACTCGTCGAGAATTCTCTCCTTCTCTCTACCCGGCTCTCCAGGGAACAGCATCAATTGCTTTTCGATCCTCAGACCTCTGGCGGTCTGCTGCTGTCCGTTCCGCGATCTCTGGCGCAAACCCTTCTGAACGAACTCAGGGGCGCAGGAGTGAGTTCTGCGTCGGTGATCGGCAAGGTCGACAGCAGCCGGAACCCGGAGATCAGGCTGGTTTAGCGGCCCAAACCCCACCTTGTCCTCTCAGGACTGAAGCCATCGCTTCCATGCATCGACTTCGCCGATACACGCTATAGGAATAAATTGTATTATTCAATTTGACTTCACAAAGAGTTCCACTAACTTGTACCCGAATGTTCTTGGGCAAGATCTCAGCATTTGTTTTGTTCGGGGTACGGCTTTGAAAATTCTAAAAAATCCGCTTTCCCAATCGCCATTGCTCCACCGCCTCATGCGCGTGCTGCTTGGGGGCGCGTTCATTTTCGCGGGCGCCTCCAAACTGCTCGATCCACGCGCCTTTGCACGCACTGTTTCAGCATACGGTTTGCTCCCGGAGCAACTTCTGGTTCCCGTGGCGATTGTGCTCCCCGCCCTGGAATTTATGGCTGGAACGGGTCTTCTATTTAATGTCAGAGGCAGCCTTAAGGTAATTACGGGGCTTCTAAGCCTGTTTCTGATCGTGCTCGGCTACGCAATCCTGTA
>JBEKXG010000130.1:0-10698 GCA_049512295.1 Syntrophobacteraceae bacterium | reverse complement strand
CCAGGTGAGCGCCGCTGAGACCGCTGAGAGCCCGGTTCTCAAAACCGGTAAGGATAAGGAGAGCTACGCCGTTGGGGTCGACCTGGCGAGAAACATCAAGCGGCAGGGGATCGCGCTTGATCCGGATATGACGGCGAAAGGCCTTCGGGATGAGCTTTCGGGCGCAGATCTCCTCATGACCGACGGGGAAGTGCGTTTAACCCTTAGCGCGTTTCAAACCGAGATGAAGCAAAGGGTGGAGCGGCCCGGGAAAGCCATGGCGGAGGCCAACCAGAAAGAGGGTGAAGCTTTCCTGGCCGAGAACAAGTCGAAGCCGGGCGTGATTACCCTCCCGAGCGGGCTGCAGTACAAAATCATGAAAGAGGGCGCCGGCAAAAAGCCGGCGGACGAAGACACGGTGTTACTCGACTTCCAGGGGACCCACATTGACGGGACGGTGTTCACCGGAACTACCATCAGCGGGAAGCCCGTAACCATGAAGGTCAAGGAGACCCTCCCGGGTTGGAAGGAAGCACTGAAGCAAATGTCCGTGGGCTCCAAGTGGCAACTCTTCATCCCTCCCCAACTCGCCTACGGAGAGCAGGGGTCGGGCCGATACGTCGGGCCGAATGCTACGCTTATCTATGAGTTGGAGCTTCTCGCCATCCAATGATACAGTGCGGCCCGCCCCGCAGGCGGGCAGGCGGGGTGTCCAGATTTTGTCTGCGGCCCCGCGCCGCTTTTTCAGTAATGTATTGCCCTATGCCGCTTTACGGGGATCAAAGAGGAAGCATAATGTCCAATACCTTTGATACTTTGAAAAGACCTTATCAGGCGCGCGAAGCCGGCAGCCCGCAGTGCCGGCGCATTGTGCCTCTTCCGGAGAGGAGAGATTCGAAAAGAGGGGCTCGCCGGCATCTGCTCGCGCTCGCCCTTGTTTTCAGTGCCTGTCTGCTGCTTTGGCGGCTTGGGCCATGGCCGTCGGGCGAGGGCTCCAACCGGAGGAGCGAACCGGCTTCGAGCAGTCAGCCTCTGCAATCGGCAAAAATAGCGAGGCCAAGTTCTTCCTCCCCTGAGTGGCAAAAGCTGGCGCCGGAGCGACTGGATCAGGCGGATGAGATGGTTGCCTCCACCGCTTTGGAGAGCGAAAGGCCGCTCGATCCACCGCCCGAGCTTTTATACGAACGGCCTTCTCTACAAAGGGCAAGAGCTATCAGGTCGGAATTGGGAACTGAGCCCGTTGCAAGGGAACCAACGGCCGAAGAGCTTGACGGCATGCCGGCCAGGCGCCTCAACCGCTCGCAAGCTCGCAGTATTGCCCTCTCTGATCTGGCCGATCGTTTGCCTCCTGCGTATTCTACCAAATTAAATCAACCGGAAGCCGCCGAAAGCGTAAGTGTTGAGAGGCCTGATCCTCCCAAGTGGCCGGAGCCCACGGAAGCAGAAAAATCAGCCAAGCTTCCCGCTCGACAGACTCCTGATGGAGGCGGCACGAAAAAACCGGATGCGGCTTTAGAAACCGCTTCGGACAAAGCGGCTGCTTCAGGACAGCCGCTTAGATATCAAGATGTCCCATCACAAATTCGGGACTCCATTCCCCTCTCCATATCCATGCTCGTCTATTCCAAGCGGCCGGACGACAGGTGGGCGAACATAAACGGATCAAAGATGCGTGAAGGAGAACAAATGCTCTCAGGCCCGAGTGTGGAAGAGATTGCCCCGGACGGGGTTGTTTTCAGCTACCAGGGCCACCGTTTTTATAAGACGATGAAGGGGGATTAAAAACGGCCATTGTTGTTTTCAATAGGGGAACAGGTCCATCACAGCGGGACTATGCGGCGATTGACACGCGCTCCCGGTTTTGATTACAATTGAGCACATTAGATTCTGATTCAGCTAACTTCGAGGAGAATAAATTGCCTATTTACGAATTTCAGTGCTCGAGCTGCGGCAATATCGAGGAATTCATCGTGACGGGGAGAAGTCAAATCGAAATGAAATGCGGCGCATGCGGAGGGGAAGACCTGGAGCGCGTTCTGAGCCGCACGAATTATGCCATGGGTTCATCGGGTTCGTCAGACAGCGCCGGTCCATCCGCCACGACCCGCTCGTGCGGACCCGGCAAATCGTGCACATCCCTGGAACTGCCGGGCCACACAAAATAAGGACTGAGGACTGAGTGCAAGAGAACCTGAATAGAGTCGTTCATCTGCCTCCGTTTTCTTTCTGCCTTTGTACAGAGGCACGCAAGCCGCTCACAATCCGAGCCCCATCCTCAGCTTGCTGCATGAGCCGGTCGAATGACGCATTGTCCAGGTAACCTATATCCAGGGCCACGTATAGTTGGGAACGTGCTTCCGCGCATGACGCCCTGGCAGTGGAAAGGAACTGTTGAAACTCGCCGCGTCCACCGCGCTCAGACCCCTCCGCGATATTCGACATGATCGAAACAGCGGCCCGCTCAACCTGTCCGCTCAAGCCATAGTCCTTGGCAAAGGCCCCGTGCCGCGTCACCTCATAGATGGCTCGCGTCAGTCAGCGCCCGCGCCTTCTGCCAGGCAATCAGATCCTCGAATCTTTCCAGTTTGCCCAGACTCAGTCCTCAGAGTTGGTTCAGTCGGCTTTTTCCTTTTTTCCCATCTTTTCGACAAGTCTGTCGTAATATAGCTGATGTTTCTCCAGGTCCATCGAAGCGCGGCGGGACATGTTGAGTTTCACGATGAGGTAGTTCAACTTTTTGATCTGCCTGTACTTCTCCTTGGTGTCCCTTACTGCGTCGAGCATTTCCTCTATGGTGAAAATTTCTTTTCTGAGTTCAAGTTCGGGCGGAAGGCAGTCGGCGTTCTTCAAAATCTTGTGGGCCAGGCGGATGTCTTGCGGAATGTGCCTGTCGTCCTCCAATTGGAGGGGCTTTCCCTTGCCGGGCAGATTGTCGAATTCGCCGTTATCCATTGCTTCGCGGATTTTTTTTCCGCGATTTTATCGAACGCTTCGAATATAGTGCTCATAGTATACTAATTCTATCATATGTCAGAGGTGGCACAAACGAAAGATGTACTCAGACAATTTATCATCAAAGGTATTTCCGGATATTTTCCCGCCCCGGCAGATCCGCGTCCTCGGCGCAGGCCGATTCGGCAGGCTTGCGGCCGAAAAGCTCAAGCGCCGTTTTCCGGATGCGCTCCTGTCGATAGCTGACCGCGACGCGGCAAGAGTCGATGGAATTACCAGGGACCTGGGAATTGCGGGTGAGGTGGAGGACTCTATCCGAAGCATCAGCGGTATTTTGCCCGATGATTTATGGCTGATCCCGGCCGTGCCGGTTCACGTGGGATTCGAATGGGCCATGAATGAGCTGAACAGTATGGGAGAGGTCCGCAGGCTCCCAGTCCCGGAAGAGGTCGATCTACAGGTCCCCAACCCGATTCGCGTTCCGTCGGGAACACTTTACGCCAGCTTTGCCACGTTCGTGTGTCCCGACTACTGCAGCGAGCCCGAGGAAATTTGCACTCACACCGGAAAGGAGCGGCCGGGAAACCTCTATGAAGTTTTCGGCGGGGTGCTTGCGTCCGGATTCGATGTCGCGGTGCTGAGAAGCTGGCAGCTTGCGCCGGGAGTTGGCGGATACCCCGGGAGAAGTCTCAGGGAACTGCTTGCCGTGATTGGTTCAAAGTCCGGCGGATATCTGGTCGCAAGCAGTTGCCGCTGCCACGGGGTTATGGATGCGCTGGAATGGAGGGCCTCAGATTTTTGAGTTGTCAGTTGTCAGTTGTGAGTCGATTAACTAAAAACTCAAGACCAAAAACTCAACACTGAGTAGATGAATGGATGAACAGGTGAGTTGGTGAGCAGGTGGACCGGTTAATTCGTAAAAGCCCTTCGGAGTGACCGGCGGCGAGTGACAGTGTGAGCGGCGGTCTTTCCTGTTCACCCGTTTACCTGCTTTTTGCCCGCTCACCAATTCTCCGGCGTTTTGCCTATTGACCTGTTCTTGCCTTTATGTCTCGTTCATGATAGAAAAAATATTTTTATCGGGGCGTAGCGCAGCCTGGTAGCGCACCTGCCTTGGGAGCAGGGGGCCGGAGGTTCAAATCCTCTCGCCCCGAATTAGTGGAATGGCTCCGGAAGCCAATTTATGAGCCCGAGAAGTCGAAAAACGTTGGCCCATCGGTGGTCCAGGCCACTCGGATGTCCGGTGCTGAGTCAGGCGCTTCACTTCATTTGTAGTTTTACCCTGCTCCTTCAGCCATTTTCCCGCCCGCTCTTTCTTTAAATTCCAGCCGAGTAATGATAGATTACTTCAGGTGAATTTCCTGGTACCATAATTCAGAAGCTTCATTGTGGATCGGCTCTCCAATGAGCTCGAACATCTCGGTATCAATACCCGAATCGGCAAGTGTCCAAAACTTGCCGTCGTCATCTCTCCAGATTCTCATGCCTTCTTTTTCATCCAATGGCATCGTTGCCCATCCTTTCCGGAAGGACCTCGGATCTATCCCGTGCTTCCGCGGCTATGCTTCTGCTCAGGTTACTAGAAGATGACCCTCTGCACAAAGGTTGCCGAAATGACTCGATTGAATTTTCCACATTTTGGCATATTTTCCAGATTATTCAGTCTGCGCTTTCCAGCGCCAAATCCTTTCCTCCGAGGAGGGGAAACTGCCTGAAAAACGGTATCAAAATATTCACCCGCTCAAAGTCGTGCAAGAAACATAATAGGTTGACTTCTCGCACATCGGCCGGTAAAGCCGGAGTATTCTCCAAGAGAGAAATGGCTTTTCCCGCAACCGACGAGCAGCCATAAGTCACCAGAGAAGATGAGGACGATTGGCATGATAATAAGGACAAGAAGCGAAAAATCTTTCGATACCGATAGAGACCTGACTGCTCCAGAGCGTCACATCCTGCAAAAACTCATCATATGGGAAGCGTTCGCTTCCAGCATCGATCAGTTCAGGGAGAAGAAAAAGGAGGCTATGTTTAAAGGCTGGAACAATTCAGGCCCGATTCAGACAAGCGAAGCAATGAGGGCGATTCTCGCTGAATTAGAAGAGAAGGTCATCTTTCGACTCAGCAGGGACACGAAATAAAACTACTGATTCACAGTGGAACTCGTGCCGACCCGGGCGGGCTTTTGCGTCTTCATTACTCCGAGCACGGTTGTTATAATGGGGAGCGCAGAGGCACGACAATACGGCATGGCTGATAAGAAATCCTGCAAGGGCAGCGAGTTTAAGAACCGAACAGAGTTGACAGGAGAACGTAGATGCTTGAGACACGGTATATTCCAAAATTGGGCAGGAGTGTTACTCGCCTGGGACTTGGCGCTTTACCCATGGGTCCTCTTCAACGCAAACTGACTCCGGGGGAAGGCGCCGAAGTCGTGCGCGCGGCAGTGTCAAACGGGATCACCTTCATAGACACCGCTACAATGTACGGCACTTACGAACACATAGCCCGTGGGCTGCATGGGTGCAGCGGGACTGTGACCATCGCGACAAAGACGCACGCCCAGAAGGACCGGTCGATGGCGCAGGAGCACATCGAGAGAGCATTGAAAGAGCTCGGCCGCGACAGAATCGAAATCATGCTCTGCCATTGCGCGCGCAGCCCTTTTACAGAGGAACTGTGGGGTCCCTCTCTGGAGGCGCTTGTTTCCGCGCGCGAAAAAGGGACTGTCGGGATGGTCGGCATAAGCACCCATTCCATTCAGAACGTCCGGGATGCGGCCCTTCATCCAGAAATAGATGTAATTCACCCCCTTATAAACATGAAGGGCATGGGCATAATAGACGGAACCGTCGGCGAGATGCTCGAGGCCATAGGCGAAGCGCATTCGGCGGGCAAGTTCATTTACGCCATGAAGTCACTTGCCGGAGGGAACTTCGTCCCCGATCGCGAAAAGGCGTTGCGATTTATTTTCAGCCAGAAAAAGATCGATGCCGCTGTGGTCGGCATGGTGACTCCGCTCGAGGTGGAATGGAACGTCCGTTTCCTGTCCGGTCTTCCCATCCCCGATGAGTTGGCTCAAAAAACAGCCCTTCAATCCAAACTTCTAAACATTGTGGAAGTGGCCTGCACCGGCTGTGGCGAGTGCGTTGCACATTGTGAGAATGAGGCGCTTTCGATAATGGACGGCAAGGCCAGGGTAGACCATGAAGTCTGCATTCTTTGCGGCTACTGTGCCCCCTACTGCGAAAGACTTGCGATCCGATTTGTATAGAAAAAAAAAGCAAAATCCCCGCGCAGGCGCGAGGACTTTGTCAGCAATCTGAAGCCGGTGAAACTCCGGCTTTCTATTTACGTACGCAGAAATTGCCGCAATATGAGAGGCTATCAGGACATTCCCTGGTTATCGCATCCTCCCGTGAGAAGGTCGGCGATCTCATCCGGGGTCAGTTCTGTTTCTTGTTCCTGTTCACGCTCATTCTTTCTGATTGTTTTGCGGGCCATGACCGATCTCCTTTAATTGAGAACAACTACTCGTTGAATGCCATTCTCTGTTGGGCCGCAAGGTAACCATTTGCTTCGTTTTGTCAATCATCAATGATGAAAATTCCAGGAAAGCGCGTCTGCAAAACCTTTATAGACCTGCCCGGAGCCATTAAGAGACTCCGGGCCGGAATACGAGCACATTATGAATCGGATAACCGGTGGGCGCGCCAGTTGAGTGAGGAGATCACAGCAGTTCGAGTTCTGAGGGGTCAGGGGTTTCCTTGTATGCGCCACAGCAGATGATCATGTCGTTGACTTTTTCGAAATAGAGGGTCTTAGGCAGAGACTTTTTGACAACCGGATCGGACCAGTTATACTCTATCCACCCGGCCCCTTTTTTCATGGCCGTATCGATGATCTCCCGAATGAACGTCTTGCCCTCGGTGTCTTTGACTTCCATGAAATTCTTGCCGACGAACAACTGGTTCATCCCATGCGCCAGCATTAGTCCGTTCGGGTCCAGAACGAAAATATAAAGCTCATCCTGAACAAACTGTCCCCTCTGGTTTGTAAACTCGGCCAGAGCGATTTCTTTGCCTGTGGCAGCGTAAAATGCTTTGGCCCTCTGTACCCAGTCCACTGCTTTTTGGGGCTGTTTTGAAGTCATGTTTCACTCCTTATAAGGAAGGGTTGGGGGTGGTTGAACGCATCAGAACAGCGATAAGATCGATTGAAACTACTTTGGCACAGTTTTGTTCGGATTTCACTTCCAAAGTTGCTTCGAAGCCGGTTAACCGAGGATAACAGTCATGCTTCTGCATGTGATGTGATTTTCAGACTCACGACACTAGAATTCCGCATGCCCCGGCGTTCTGGGAAATGGGATGACCTCGCGGATATTCGGGATTCCTGTCACAAACTGCACCAGGCGTTCGAGTCCCAGGCCGAATCCGGAATGCGGGACCGACCCAAACTCCCGGAGTTCGACGTACCATCGGTAGTCGTCGGCCGAAATCCCCTTGAGGCGCATCTGTTCGAGAAGTATTTCAAGCCGTTCCTCCCTCTGGGACCCGCCGATTATCTCGCCAGTTCCGGGAACCAGTATGTCCATGGCCGCCACTGTTTTTTCGTCGTCGTTGACGCGCATGTAAAAAGGTTTGAGCGACCTCGGAAAGTTGACAATCCCGACCGGCTTTTCAAAAACCTTTTCAGTAAGGTGGCGTTCGTGCTCGGCCTGGAGGTCATTTCCCCACTCGACGGGAAAGGTGAATTGCTCTGCCGATTTTTTGAGGATATCGACTGCTTCGGTATAGGTAATCACCTCGAAGGCTGATTCGGCAACGGTTTGGAGGCGGCCCATCAATTCCGGCTCAATGAAACGAGCGAAAAACTCCAAGTCCTCCAAGCAGTCGTTGAGGACCACGCTGACCAGTTCCTTGATGAAAGCCTGAGCCAGGTTCAGGTCGTCCTCCAGGTCGTGGAAAGCCATCTCGGGCTCCACCATCCAAAACTCGGCAAGGTGTCGGCTGGTGTTGGAATTCTCCGCCCTGAAGGTGGGGCCGAAGGTATATACCTTCCCGAGCGCCAGGGCGTAAATCTCGGCCTGGAGCTGACCGCTCACCGTGAGAAAGGCAGGCCTGGCGAAAAAGTCGTTCCGGTACGGGTCGTCATCCTGTGCCGGGCGGGGGTGAGCCGGATCGAGTGTGGTTACACGGAAGATTTCTCCCGCGCCTTCACAGTCGCTGGAGGTAATTATCGGCGTATGAATATATTGAAAACCTCGATCCTGGAAGAACTGGTGAATTGCAAAGCTCAGCCTGTTTCGCACCCTTGCCGCCGCCCCTATCGTGTTGGTCCTGGGCCGGAGGTGAGCTATCTGGCGCAGGTACTCGAAGGAGTGCCTCTTTTTCTGGAGAGGATAGACCGCCGGGTCGGCCCAGCCATAGAGGTGGATTCGTTCGGCCTTGAGTTCGATACTCTGCTCTTTTCCCAAAGAGGCAGACACGGTTCCTTCCGCCAGAATGGCGCTCCCGGTGGAGATCTTCTGAAGAACTTCCCTGTAAGCCGGGCAGTCCAGTTCGGCTATTACCTGGAGGCTTTTCAACGAGGAACCGTCGTTAAGTTCAATGAAACTGACACCGGCCTTCGAGTCGCGCTTTGTCCTGACCCAACCCTGTAGAAGCGCTCTTCTGCCGATGTATGCGTGTTCATTTTCAAACAGGTCGGCAATGCGAATGCCTTTTTCCATATTCAGACCCTGAAGTGATATTTTGAGTATGAAAATTTGAATATTCCGGCGTCTCCGCTCCAATTATAATGGTTGTTGTTCCGCCGTGCATCGGCGTAGTACTAAATTATGGCGACCCAAGAACCCGGGCCGCAGGGAACCAAACCAACATGGAGTCAAAGTATGGGTCCAAATCCGAGGAAATCCGTATTCGTCATTGTGTTTGTGATTGCAGCCCTTGCGGGATGTGCGGGCAAGAAGGTCCAAACAGCCGCGCCGATGAGCAGCGGCGGGAGTATGATTGCTATCGAAGCGAGCAGCTATAAATTCTCCCCGAATGAAATCCGGGTGGGAAAACCGGGTCTGCTGGCTGTCGAAATCAAGAATGTCTCAGGCTCGGAACACAACTTCACGCTGAAGGACCCTCGCGGGAAGATCCTGAAGAGCATAGACATTCGTCCCCGCGGCAGCGTCATCATCAACGTCGAATTGCCCGATCCGGGGGTCTATGAATTTTACTGCCGCAAGACTTTTCATGCCTCCTACGGGATGAAGGGGCGAATTGTCGTCGAGCGCTAGGTGCCAAGCAACTGTCCCGAATCGCGAGTCAAGGGGCTAAGGCCCTGACCCGCGACCCTGGACCTGCGTTCCCTGCGTGCTTATCTTTGCGGTAACGCGAGTGGTTCCTACCGGTTAGCCATTCGCTTAAAAAGTAACTGAATATAATGCAACAGCCAGGATGGAGATTTCAAAATGGATATTTCAGAGCAGGAACTAAATATAACGGAACTCAGAAGGCAGAAAAGGCCCTTGTGGATGAGCGACCTTGGCATCGATAACTTCGCCGATATTCTCGGAGGAGGGGGCGATATATACTCGGACAGGCTTCCGCCCGCTACTCCCCGGCATGAGGGCATGGAGCTAAGTGAGGAAGAAGAAAAGGAACTCGGGCCGGTGAGCTTGAGAAATGAGCAAGCTTAGTGAAACGACGGCCTGCAGTTGTCCGGATTTTTGGGTTGCCAACTGTTCACATCCGGTTTAGTATAAATAGCTTTAGCGATTGAATACTTGAAAATTCAGGCTGTCCGGCCGGTTGTGGATATAGACGGCTTCGGACGGCCTCTCTTTTTGTTTTTACTGTCCATGAAAGCCAAAAAAAGAGGGGAGTTTGCTGATGGCTCGAGTAACTGTAGAGGATTGTCTCAAGAATGTGGACAGCCGCTTCACGCTGGTACACCTTGCAGTCCGGCGCGTGCTGCAGTTGCGCCACGGTGCGTTTCCGGTGCTCGAAAACGTCAAGGGTAACAAGGAAGTCGTCCTGGCGCTGCGTGAGATTGCCTCAGATAGAATAAATACGGTCAACATCCGACAGATCGAAGAATCCAAAATTGTTCCGGCCGAGCCTGCACCGCCAGAGGTAGAAACTGTGAGAGCGGACCTCCAGGAGATTCTGGAGGAAGCCACTTCGTACAGTGCTGCTATCGAATATGACTCCCCGGATCAGTATTTCGCGGAAGACCAGTCGCCTGAGAGCCCTCAGGAAGAGTAGTGAGAATCTGAACGGGGAATGTTCAATTGGGAAAATCGGGCTTGCTTACCTGCCTTGAAAAACGCGACATGCTCAATCGTTCAGCAGTTTCAGCCGACCTGCTTCTCAGGTGGGGGAAACTGTATGAAGAAGAAGGGCAGATAAACGACGCGATTGATTTTTATGAAAGATCGAATTCCACAGAATCCCTGGGAAAGCTGCTCGCTTCGGCGCGCCTGGAAGGTGACGCCTTTGTTTATGCAAGGATAATGAAGGCTCTTGGCCGCCAGGCTCCGGCCGATGAATGGATTTCTCTTGGGAAGAGGGCCGCCGAACTCGGCAAAGACGCTTTCGCCCGCGAGGCGTTCAAAAGGGGCGGCTTGGAAACGGCCGAGGTTGCGCAATCTCAAAAAAGTCAAACGCCCTGAGGTGCTGTCCCGTATCCGCGCGAATCGCTTCCCGGCCCCGTCCCAAGCCCGTTCACGCTTGACAAGGACAAATATCGTGTTTACGAATTAATCGCCTGCCT